>USPE01000067.1 GCA_900556545.1 uncultured Peptococcaceae bacterium
GCCAAACCGATATTGGGCTACATGACGATGATGACGCAACTGCTCCCGTACAGCGCTGCGCAAAGCACCTGTACCCTTGCCATGAATAATCCGCACTTGCGCCAGACTGCTCAAATAAGCATCGTCCAGATATTTATCCACTTTGTCCAAAGCTTCCTCTACCATAAGCCCCCGCAAATCCAATTCGCTTTTAATGTTTTCCGTTTTGCTGGAAGAAATTTTATGCACCATGGTTTTTCCGCTTTCTTTAGCTTTCGCTGATTGCTGCAACTCTTCGATGTTGACAGTCACCTTCATAATCCCAATCTGTAACTGTAAGTTTCCGTTTTTGTCCGGCAAAGTCAATACAGTACCATGCTGAGTAAATTTAGGCACATATACGTCCTCTCCAATTTTTACCTTCTTTACTTTATTGGTAAGAACCTTTGGTCCTTTGTTTACTTTGGCGGCCAACTTATCTTCTTTTTCGCTTAATTTTTTTCGTTTTTCCTGCGCCTCTGCCTGTGCTCTGGCATTATCTAAATGCATTTGTCGCAGTTCCTGCAAAATATCTTCACTTTCCTGCCGTGCTTGACGAATAATTTCCAAAGCTTCCTCTTCTGCTTTTCGCCGAATTTTTTCAGCAGATGCCTCTATCTTTGCCCTTTCTTCTTCCAATGCATTCAATTTGCTTTGAATTTCCTGGAGACTTGCCTCTGCCTCTTCCTGTTTCCGCTGTGCCAATACATTACTGGTTTCCAAAGAAGCTATCAGACCTGCTACATCTTGTTCCTCCTGAGAAATCAAGCTACGGGCATGTTCAATAATATGGTTATAAATTCCCAATTTCCGAGCAATTTCAAAGGCATTGCTCTTTCCGGGTACACCTACCAGTAAACGATAGGTAGGCCGCAATGTTTCCACATCAAATTCAACACTGGCATTCTGCACCCGTGGCTCATTAAACGCATAAGCTTTCAACTCACTATAATGGGTAGTTGCTATAATCTTTCCGCCGCGATGCAAAATGTCATCCAAAATAGAAATGGCCAAAGCAGCCCCTTCTGATGGATCGGTACCTGCGCCCAATTCATCCAAAAGCACCAACGAACGTTTATCAATGTGTTCCAAAATCTGTACAATGTTGGTCATATGAGAAGAAAAGGTACTCAAAGATTGCTCAATACTCTGTTCATCACCGATATCGGCATATACACCATGAAACAGTCCCATCTCGGTACCTGGTTCGGCCGGAATATGCAATCCAGACTGCGTCATTAAAACAAATAAGCCTACTGTTTTTAACGTAACTGTTTTCCCACCTGTATTAGGACCTGTAATAATAACCGAATCAAAATCCTGCCCTAAGGCAACGGTCAATGGTACAACTTGTTTGGCGGCAATTAACGGATGGCGGCCTTTTATAATCGATAACTGCGGTGCTTGTTTTAAAACAGGTTCTATCCCGTTCATTTTTTCACTGAGGCGAGCCTTAGCAAAAATGAAATCAATCTGACCAAGTACCTGCAAGTTATATTGTAAGTCATCTGTATATGGTGTTACCTTACTGCTGAGCTCCAATAAAATACGATTCACTTCATCCCGTTCGGTACTGTATGCTTTACGCAAATCATTGTTCATTTCCACTACAGCCATAGGTTCGATAAACAGTGTAGCACCACTGGCCGACTGATCATGCACAATACCTGGAATTTGGCTGCGATATTCCTGTTTGACGGGAACCACATATCGATCATTACGCATAGTAACCAAAGCATCCTGTAAATATTTCTGGCTGGTTTCAGAACGAACAATATGTTCCAGTCGCTCCCGAATGCGATTCTTTAAGGTGTTGATTTTACGACGCACAGCCAGCAGTTCGCTGGAAGCGCTGTCACGCACCGCAGCTTCTGGCGCTATAATATCATCAATTTCCCGCTCCAGTTCAGGCAATAAAGTAATTTGCTCTGCCCACCATTCTAAACGAGGAATTTCATAAGTTCTTTTTCGTTCCAAAAAAAAGTGAGAAATACGGCGGCAGGCAACCAATACATCCAACAACTGTAAAAATTCCTCCGGCTCTAACATACCGCCAATTTGAGCTTTGCGAATCTGGCGATTCAAATCAACTAGACCGCCTAGAGGAATATTGGGCTCCATACGTCGCACTAAAACGCCTTCGGTTGTTTATTGCTGCCAATATGCAATCTGCTGTCCATCGGTGATAGGCTGTAATCCCTCGGCCAACAGTTTTCCCAAACCGGAACTGCATTGGGCAGCTAATAAGTCTATTATTTTTTCATATTCAAGTTTTTTTAATGTAAAAGGATTCATAAAACACCTCTGAAATAATGTCCATAGGTTGAACCTTCCAAGGCCAGCTGATCCAACTGCTGTAATCCAGTCAAGTCAGAAATCAGACTGCCCGTTCGGTTATACTCTACAATCGCTTTTTTATAAATACCTGTCACAACGGCAATCCACTGCGCAGATTGTTCCCTTCCCTCTATGCGCAACACATCTACCCCTGTTTTCAAGCATTCTTCTAATCGTTTATATAAATTTAGTGTTTTGCTGTTAAATACATGCATACGACAATTTTGATCCATGTGCAAAGGAAATTGTGCGCCAGTACGATCCTGCAAATAATATTGCTGTTTCATACAGGGCATACTGCATTTTTTTTGCGCTGTACGCCCACCAAGAACAGAACCAACTACACATTGCTCCGATATCATCAGGGGCAAATTACCATGCACAATAATTTCCAATGGCAGATTACCTAAATAGGAGAACTCCTCTATCTGCTCCAGGCTCAGTTCCGGTGATAACACCGCGCGACTAATCTGTTGCTCTGATAGATATTGTAAGGTGATATCATTTAAGATATTGAGCTGATAATCAGCCACGATGATAACCCATCCCATTTGTTGTGCCATATGCAATAATCCTAGATTGCCAACTACAACTCCATCAAAACCAGCTTGTTGAGCAGTATTCATGCAGGCTACTGCTGTCTTCTGCTGTTGTTCATTCTGTATTGGGCTGCAGGTCCAATACACCTGTGCGCCTTTTTGATGACAATATTGTACAAGCTGGTCATATTCTCCCGTTTGTGTCAGCGATTGACGACGCAATGGTGTACTTTGAAAATATATCAAATCTGCACCTTGATCTGCTGCAGCCATAGCCGCTTCTATCGTTCCCACTGTAACTGCCAACTTTTGCTGCAATCCGTAAGACACTACCTGCGGTGGGATACGATCCAGCAAGTCACCGACATCTTCCAGGTAATCCTCATAGCTGCACAAAGATATTGCAGCATGTTCCTCATCCTGTAGCTGCTGTTCCAGTTGCTCCACAACCATACGACGCAGCTGATTCAATTCACTAGCCGGAGCAATGATCCCTTCATCCATCTCACAGATCACATCTCCCAAGCAAAACTGTGTATTGCCTAAACGATCCAACTGCCGACGCACGCTATCCGCATCACTGGGACGGGTTTTTGCAGCCTCTACTAAATAAATACTTTCTCCATATTGCTGATGACCAGCATCATCCCAAGCCAATAACGAAATAGGCAGGCCCTGATGTAGTTCTATTTTGAAATGCAATCTATTTTTTTTCACCTGAGAAGGATGGCTGTAACTTTCTGCCGCCTGCTTTAACAAAAACGTATCTGCTGTACGATATAATTCTTTACTGCCAACTGCATCACCGCTAACGGTCATTTGCACAATTTGTCCTGTATTCGCTGTTTGTATTGCCTTCCCTTTTATTGATAAGGCTTGTACTTTTCCGGCAATTTCTTTCCCATACTGGTTACAGAGCAAATAACCGTCACCAACAGACAATGGAGATTTTAGCTGAATCCAGATTTTTTTATGCTCGGTTTTTAAAATATCTGCAACAAAAACGCCTCGATTATCCGGACGGCTATAACTCATCAAATCAGCACCGGGATTATTAAAATAGTATCCTGTTGTAAAATCCCGGTTAAAAATCTGCAACAACTGTTGCTGTGCCAATCTACAATCGAATTTCTGATGGGCATAATAAGCGTCAATCGCTTGCCGATAATGTCGAATAACCGTTGCCACATACTCAGGACGCTTCATTCTACCTTCTATTTTTAAAGATGTGACACCCGAAGCAAGCAATTCAGGCAAATGTTCCAGCATATTTAAATCCCGTGTACTGAGTAGATAATCGCCATCTTTTGCTTTATATTCATTGCCCGCATCATCTAACAGCTGATACTTCATACGACATGGTTGGGCACACAACCCACGATTTCCACTGCGGCCACCAATCATACTGCTAAGCAGGCATTGCCCTGAATAAGAAACACACAGCGCACCATGGACAAAAACTTCCAATTCCACGTCATTGGTTGCCTTGATTTGGCGAATATTGTCCAGAGAAGTTTCCCTTGCCAACACCACCCGTTCAAATCCTTGCTGCTGCAAAAACTGCACACCTGCGGCATTGTGCACCACCATCTGTGTGCTGGCATGTAACGGCAGTTGTGGTAAGGTTTCTCGCAATAAATGAGCAGCTCCCAAATCCTGTATTATGACAGCATCCACCTGCAATTCCGCTAATTGATATGCATATGCGATAAAATCTCCGATTTCTTCGTTGCGCAGTAAGGTATTCACTGCTACGTGCACCTTACAGCCCCGCTGATGGGCATAAGCAATACCCTCAGCCATTTGCTCCGGTGAAAAGTTTTCTGCTTTCTGACGAGCACTAAACTGAGATCCACCTATATATACTGCATCTGCACCATTTTCCACTGCGGCTTTCAGAGCCTCCAGACTTCCTGCTGGTGCTAATAATTCTGCTTTTTTCATAACTGTATGTCCCTTTCCCAGCTCTGCCATAGAATTTCCATTCAAGACAATTTCATCATGTTTGCTGAAAAACCATCATGATTCTAATAACAGCTGCAAAGCTTCCCATTCTTCATACCACAACGGAATTGTTTCCTCCAGTTGCTTATATTCTGCTACCAGCTGCCGGCTCTTTTCTTCATCCTGATAAGTAGCTCCATCTGCCAATAAAGCCGATAACTCTTCAGAACGAACTTCTCCTTGCTGAATTCGTTCTTCCAGCGCTTCGATCTCTTTTCTGGTTTTCGCCTTATTCACTTTCGGTTTTTCTGAAGCAGCAACTTTTTGTTTTGTAGACTGCAGTTTCTTTTGTGACTCTAATTCTTCCTGTTTTTCCCGTGCAAGTCGTTCCAGTTCCGCTTTTTTTTGCCGATAATAGCTATAATTTCCCAAATAAGAGGTAAACTGCTGCTGTTCTAACACAATGGTTCGTGTACAGATAGCATCCAATAAGTAGCGGTCATGAGAAACCATAAAAATAGTACCAGGAAATTCATCGAGAAAAGTCTCTACAATTTCCTTAGCGCTGATATCCAAATGGTTTGTCGGTTCGTCCATAATCAATAAATTAGGCTGGTCCAAAATAATTTTTAATAAAGCAACCCGTGCCTTTTCCCCACCGCTGAGATCACCGATATACTTTTCTACGTCTTCTCCAAAAAACAGCACTTGCGCCAACAAATCTCTCGCCTCATTCAATGTAATATCATATTGATAGACGATTTCATCAATGATTTTATTCTTTGGATTTAATTGTCGATGTTCCTGATCATAATAGGCAACTTTTACCCGGGAACCCAGCTGAATTTGTCCCGCTGTCGGCTCCAGTTGCCCCATAATAATTTTTAAAATGGTAGACTTTCCAACACCGTTTCCACCAATAAGCCCGACTTTTTCTCCTTTATAAATGGTATCATTAAACTGCCGAAATAACACTTTATCTGGATAAGACATGGCTAAATCTCGAATTTCCAGCACAACCTCACCTGAACCAGACACATCCTGCATGTGCAACAGCATGGATTTATTATTCTGCACAGCCTCCAACCGTTCTACGCGGGATAATTGTTTTTCCCGTCCTCGTGCCTGTTTCGACTTGATTCCTGCTTTGTATTTGCGGATATACTCCTCCGTACGGGCGATCTCAGCCTGCTGCTTTTCATAAGCACGCATTTGCGCCATTTCCTGCTCTGCTTTCAGTATGGTGTACCGACTGTAATTACCCGGATAACTTTTTAATGTGTGATGGTTTAATTCCAGCGTACGGCTAGTTACCTGATCCAGAAAATATCGGTCATGAGAAATAACCAATACCGCACCTTTATAATTACGTAAATATGTTTCCAGCCAATCCAGTGCTTCCAGATCCAGATGATTGGTTGGTTCGTCTAAAAGTAATAAATCCGGTTCCCGAACCAACAACCGTGCCAAAGAAGCTCTGGTTTTTTCACCACCACTGAAACAGGCAATTTCCCGTCCAAAATCTTCCTCGTGAAATCCCAACCCTTTAATGATCCCTTTTGCTCTGCTTTCACAGCTAAATCCGCCTAAGGCCTCATATTGGTGGGTCAACTGACTATATTCTTCCAATAAAACTTCCAGCTGTTCTCCGTCAACAGCACCCATTTCTAATTCCAGATGCCGTAAACGATCTCGCATATCGAAAATATCCTGAAACATTTCTAATACAGCATCCAATAAGGAAAAACCAGGAGCAAAATCAGGCATTTGTTCCATATATCCCATACTATGACGGGCACTCATTTGCACCTGACCCTCATCAAAAGATTCTTCTCCTGTCATACATCGAAACAAAGTGGACTTTCCAGCACCATTAGGTCCTACCAATCCAACCTTTTCACCTTCCTGAATAGTAAAATCAACATATTCAAAAATCAGGTCGGTAATATATAATTTTTTTAAATTTTTTCCTTGTAATATAATCAAACGACTCGCTCCCTCTGGAGTTTTTTACAATAGATGTAATGTATTTTATATTCTTCAGTTTAACAGACCATAAAAATAATTTCAACACTGTCCCACAGTCTCTTCTTTACCGGATCTGCAAACAACTACGTTTTATTCATCAGAACAATTGCAGCTGGTCTGATTCTGGCAAATCATCCAATACACCATGATTTTGCAATGTCTCAATAATCGCTTTACCAACCTTTCCTCGATTGGATAAATCCTCTATAGATGTAAACGGCGCTTTATTTCTTGCCTCCACGATAGAGCATGCTACTGATTGTCCCAGCCCCTGCAACGCAACAAAAGGCGGTATCAAACGATTACCCACTACACGAAAATTCTCAGCATCAGACTCTGTCAAACTGACCCGTTCGCAGCTGTATCCCCGTTGGTACATTTCTAACGCCAATTCTAAAATAATCTGAAACTTTTTGTCTTTATCAGTAGCATCATTTCCCATCGCCCTGATATTGTCCATTTGTTTTTCAATCTCTGCAAGTCCCTTGGAAATAATAGCAGCATCAAAATCATCGGTACGCACTGTAAAAGAAGCCGCATAAAATGCCAATGGATAGTAAATTTTAAACCAGGCAATTCGAAATGCCATCATCACATAAGCAACGGCATGAGCCTTAGGAAACAGATATTTTACTTTTTTACAGGAGGTAATATACCATTCCGGCACCTGCATCTCCCGCATATAAGATTCATCCTCCGGTTTTAACCCCTTTCCTTTTCGAACCCCTTCCATAATTTTAAAAGCACGACCTGCCTCTAATTTTTTATGAATTAAATAAATCATGATGTCATCACGACAACCGATACACTCAGAAGCTGTGGCTGTACCGCTCAAAATGAGATCTTGCGCATTATTCAGCCATACGTCCGTACCATGAGAAAAACCACTGATTCGCACCAAATCAGAAAATGTTTTCGGTTTTACATCCATCAACATTTGCCGTACAAATTTCGTACCAAACTCAGGAATGCCATAAGTCCCAACTTCTGATTCAATCTGTTCCGGTGTCACACCTAACGCCTCTGTACTAGAAAATAAGGACAGTGTTTTTTTTTCGTCCATTGGTATGGTTAATGGATCATAACCAGTAATATCCTGCAACATACGAATGATAGTAGGATTATCATGACCCAGAATATCTAATTTTACCAGTCTGTCGTGAATTTGCTCATAAGTAAAGTGCGTTGTAACTGTCCCTTTAGTTGGATCATCAGCTGGAATCTGCAGTGGTGTAAAATCATGTACATCAATTCCTTTTGGGATTACCATCAAACCACCTGGATGCTGCCCTGTAGTGCGACGTACACCAGTAAATCCTAAAGCCAAACGTTCAATATCTGCCTGTTTCCGTTTTATATTCCGTTCATTCAAATAATTTACTACATAGCCTTGGGCAGTTTTTTCCGCAAATGTTTGAAATGTACCTGCACGGAATACATTATCCTTTCCAAACAATTCTTCTGTATAAGCATGGGCTCTTGGCTGGTATACCCCAGAAAAATTTAAATCAATATCCGGTACTTTGTCCCCTTTAAACCCTAAAAAAGTTTCAAACGGAATATCATGACCGTCTTTTATCATAGGGGTTTGACAATGCGGACAAATGGCATCGGGCATATCTGCACCATCACTATATTTTCCGTCATCTTTAAACTCTGTAAAATAACAATTAGGACAACGGTAATGAGGCGGCAACGAATTTACTTCTGTAATCCCCGTCATATTGGCCACAAAAGAGGAGCCTACGGAGCCTCGAGATCCTACCAAATAGCCATCGTCATTTGATTTTTTCACAAGTTTATGGGCAATCAAATACAGTACCGAAAATCCATTGCCAATAATAGAGTTTAACTCTTTGGTAATTCGTTCTTGCACCATATCTGGCAAAGTTGGGCCGTATAACTGATGTGCCTTGGTATAGGTTAGCGTTCTGATTTCATCTTCAGCCCCTTCAATTTCTGGTGAATGAAGACCATCAGGCACTGGTTTTAGTTCCTCAAAATCAGCAATGATTTTTTTTGGATTTGTAATGACGATTTCTTTCGCAATCTCCAGCGGAAAATAATCAAACTCTGCCAACATTTCTTCTGTATTACGATAATAAAGTGGCGGCTGAT
>USPE01000068.1 GCA_900556545.1 uncultured Peptococcaceae bacterium
TTTTTATTTGCATCTTTATTCTTTGGTAATTTTTGGAGTTCATGCGTTTGGCGTGTTGTAAGAGTTAAGTAAAGTTCTTTACAGCAACAACAAATAGATAATATATTATCTAAAACTTGTATTTTTATTTCATTTTGGTTAAAATATTATCTATGGATAACTATAATTTTTTGAAATCTCCCAGTGACATCAATCTGGAAATTGCAAAACGAGTACGGGCCAGGAGAAAGGAGTTAAAAATCACACAAGAACAGCTTAGTGTACAAGCAGATGTTAGCCTTGGATCAATCAAACGCTTTGAACGACTTGGCGAAATATCACTTTCCGCCCTTATCAAAATTGCATTTGCCTTAGGTTATGAAAATGATTTTGACGCGCTATTTTCTAAAAAGAACTATAACTCTATTCAGGAGGTAATCGATGAACAGTTATAAACAGCTTCGTGTCCTTTTTGACGGCTCCGAGGTTGGGCATTTGGCCGTCACTCCAAACCATTTGGTAGCATTTGCGTATAGCGAAAACTGGCTGAAAAACGGTTTCGCCATCAGTCCATACTCGCTTCCGTTACGCAGCGGTGTAATGATTCCGAGAAAATATGATCCCTTTGACGGACTGTTCGGCGTTTTTGCAGATTCTCTCCCCGACGGCTGGGGCCGGCTTTTAGTAGATCGCCTTCTGCTCAAACATGGCATAAATCCACTGACAGTAAATCCGCTTTCACGTTTGGCCATTGTGGGCAGCAGCGGTATGGGCGCATTGGAATATCAGCCGGAAAGTCCCATACATGTTGAACCCATTGGAATGTCCATTGACCAAATTGCTGTCGAATGCAGAAAAATGTTTGATACAGAAACATCTGAATCGCTGGACACGCTCTATCAGATGGGCGGTTCCTCCGGCGGCGCACGTCCAAAGGTTTACTATTCTTTAAACGGTGAAGAATGGATCGTCAAGTTTCCGTCATCCTCCGATCCGGAAAACATTGGCAGACAGGAATATGAATATGGACTATGCGCACAAAAATGCGGAATTGAAATGGCAGAAATAAAACTGCTGCCATCTGCAATTAATGATGGATATTTTGCTACAAAACGATTTGACCGTATGGAGAAAAAACGAGTTCATATGATTTCAGTCTCCGGTCTTTTGGAAACTACTCATAGGATTCCAAATCTGGATTATCATATTCTGATGCAGCTGACACTGCAACTGACAAAAAACTACGCTGAACTTGAAAAACTGTTCCGCCTGATGTGTTTTAATGTGTTCGCCCACAATCGAGATGACCATTCCAAAAACTTTTCTTATTTATATCAGAACGGACAGTGGGTGCTTTCGCCTGCATATGACTTAACCTACAGCAACTCCATCGGCGGAGAACATGCCACAACTGTGAACGGAAACGGCAAAGATCCCGGAATGGACGATTTGCTGGCAGTCGCTCAAAAAACAAAACTGGACACCAAACGTATGAAACAGATTGCGCAGGAAATCCAGGAAATCGTTCACCAATGTTTAAAGCATTACATCGACAAAAAAGCCAACGGATAAAAACACCGTTGGCTTTCTGTATGGTTTTAACACAAATTCCACAAACATTTGTAATAGTTTAATACTGCAGCTGCTTCTGCGGCACCCTTTTGCTCCATCTTTTGAATAGCCCGATTTAACTGACCGGCCGGGATCACGCCTGGCAGGCTTTTCAACTGCTTTAAGAACTGCAAATAGCTTTCCCCCTGATTTTTAGCCAGTTCAGAACGAAATATCTTTTTTACACCATTGAGCTGGCTGCGGCTGGCAAACCAATAACTTTGCCAGTAAAGAGGCATTACAAGTCTGCCCTCCATAGTATACGCTTGCTGCTTTTCATAAATATTTACTTTCTGCGCATCACATTCGTACTTCAGCTCATTGTGACTATTCAGATAACCAAAGCCATAAAAAGTGCGGCCAAACTTATCCTGTACAACAGGATCATCCATCATTTGCAGCCGCTGTTTTTCTATCCAGTTTAATAACTGTCTATATCCATCGGGCGCTAAAATTTTAGCCCTGTACGCAAATTTAATGCTGCCCTCTAATAGTTGCAATTCTTCCTCATCAAAATTACCTTCAATGGATTCTGCCATCTGGCGTAAAAACGGGAACGCCTCATTGTTTGGCTCTATTTCGGCCAATGGCTGCAGCACATCAAACAATCCCGCATATTGAGCCTGCATCTGCCGTGCCAACATATATTTGGTTTCTTCCACAGTCTGTTCATATTCACCGGACAATACAACGACACTATGCATTAAATGCTTCATAACCGTTGGATAGCGATTTTCATACACACTATCCTGAATATATTCATACAGCTTCTCCTCATTGCTGCTGACCCGATACAGAACCTGCCCGTTTTCCAGATAGGCACAGCCATACACATCCATTTCCACTGGAAACTTTCCCATTCGTTCCATACGAGCTACATCCAGCGCGCAGTTAATATCACGGCTTCCCCAATTGGTGAAAGTACCGTCATCACAAATTTCTTTTTCCATGCTTCTCTGCCCCCTATCCTCGTCCGTAACACAAATTTCGTATCTTTGACGGCACATTCAAACGCATTCGATACCTGCCATCCTGTTCCCGTCCAACTGTAACGCTATCCCCCATCAAAGCAGAGATTCGTTCGGAGCAAAGCATTTCCTCTGTGCGTCCCTGCGCAAAAATCTGCCCGTAACGTAATAACAGGCAATGGTCAAATTGCGGTAGAATACTTTCCGGATAATGGGTTACATAGATAATTGTAATTTCATCATCCTCTGCCAATGCCTGAATGGTATTCTGTGTGTGCTCCCGGGCATATACATCCAAACCATTATCCGGCTCATCCAGCAATAATATTTTAGGACGGGTCAGCATAGCTCGGGCGATTAACACATTTTGCCGCTCCCCTTTACTGAGTAAGGAAAACATGGTATCCATTTTGTGTTCCATCCGCAGTTCGATCAACAACGCTTTGGCCCTGCGCACATCTTCATTCTGAATATCATAATTTAAGCCAAACGAGCCGGATAATCCAGACAAAACTACATGCAGAACGGTTTCCCGCAAAAAATATTTATCAAAAAAAGAACTGCTGATCCACCCTACCTGTTTGCGAATATCCAAAATATTTTCGTTGGTATAGGTCTGCCCCATAATTTCCAGTCTGCCTTCCGTAAAAGGCTTAAATCCAGCTATAATACTAAGCAGCGTGGTCTTTCCACTGCCGTTCAAACCAAAAATAACCCAGTTTTCACCTGGCTGCACTTCCCAATTAATATGATGCAGCAAATATCGCTGTCCAACTTTGTAGCTGAGATCACATACTTTAATAATTGGTTCCATCGCCATACGCCCCGCTCTCTTTACTGTCCAGGTCACTGTTACGCAGTACCAGACATTCATCCCAATGGTGCAGGTCGGCATCCAGCGGTATGGTAAAGCCATGCTGGTCAACAATACCCAGATGCTTGTAACCCCATGCCATAATTTCACATACCTTAGCCACATTCATTTGTCTTCTCACAGCATTGTCATCCATGTCAGGATAACAATTATACTGCAACTGATCCACAAAACTTTCTGCACTGCGGTAGATTTCCGGTTCAATTCCAAATTCCACTCTGTCACAATGCTCGCAATACAACTCTATTCTGGCATCTTCAAAATTGCTGAACACAATCCGTTTTAACGACAAAGCACCACCGCAGAATTTGCAGCGGCAGCGTTTTTTTCTAGCCTTTAACAAATCCGCTCTTTTTTCCAGTTTTGTTTCCATTGTATCATCGCTCCCTTTTACTGATAAGAAAAACATCCTCCCGCAAGCAGTTTGGGGAGGATGTTCCATCTACATAAACAAATCGTCATGTTATATTACGGCCACAAAATATTTCCTAATGGGATACCTACAACCGCCAACGCAATACAAGATACGATAAACACACCAATCCCCCAGGTATAAGCAGCTTTCTTTCCGATGGTTTCATTACCATGGATCAACGCAGACTGCATGGAAGCAGCCGGTGTTACATAGGCACAGTTTAATGTGAACATCAGCATCATAAACAATGTGTAATGGTTGGCGCCGATATCCATGGCAACAGTGGTTAAGAACGGAATAAACATTGCGCCCAACACCAGATTGTGTGTAACTTGAGTCAACAGACCAACCGCTATCATAACAACTATCATAAAAATAACAGGAGACATACTTGCAAATATCGGAGATAACGTAGCCACAACTGTTTCCATCAAACCACATTCTTTGGATTCCATAGCAGTAGCCAACGGCATAGTAGCGCAGATCAGCCATACAATATCCCAAGGCACACCGCCATGACAGTCTGATAATTTTAATGCAAATTTGCCACTATCATCTCTAATCAAGGCCAGCAGCATCAGCGCAATGGTGGTAACACCCAAAAGTCCTAAACCACTGATAATTTTGGTAAGAACAAATTCTTTCGGCATGAAGGTTGGCGCCATCATCACTACAAAAAATGCTACCATTACCGTACAACCCAGTTTCTGCTGCAATGTAATTTTGGTATTTTTAATTGCTTCTACATCTTCTTTCGGCAAACGGAAACCGGATGCATCAATTTTCATTACAAATCTTGCCATAAACAATAACCCTGCAATAATTAACGCTGTATAAGTCAGGGCAAAAATCATAAATGGCGCATAAGCAATTTCACCGGCAGTTGGAACAAAGAATGATAAATACAACAGCGCGCCGCCTCTAAATGGTACTGTATGGCTGGCGGTAAAGCATAAGATAACCGACGAAGCCATAATAAAACCTACCAGCGGATGTTTGGAACCATAACCACATTTTTCAGCGGCATTCTTTACCAAAGACCAGATCATAAACACCAAAGCCAGCCCTGCGCCAAAAATAGTACCGATAACAACCGTTAAAAACAATGTTAAAACCAATAACCACGGATTTTTCTGCAAGCTTTCTCTGGTCAGCAAAAAGTTGCTCAAAACCTCTACAGCACCTACCTTACCCAGCGCTACAGCAAACACCGATGTCATAATTACCTGAATTCCTGTGGCGCTGGACAATGCCTGCGAAAATGCCTCTCCCACAGTCATATAACCGGTCATACCCAGCGCCACCAATGCAATTAAGCTGGGCCACAGCAAATCCAAAAAGAGCCAGCCATACAGCGTCCCTACAAAGATTCCCAAAATATCCATCCCCATCGGTGTTACAGTTCCAAATGGCTGTAAATTTCCGATGATAAACATCAATCCAAACATGATAATCACATGCGCAATGGTCATATAACCTTTTTTCACACTTGTTGACATAATAAATCCCCCTTAAGTTTTCTTTTATGTAGTGAATAACGGAGAGTCTGCCGCAGTTTTATTGGCAGACTCTGCCCTTCCGTTATCCTTCATTTGAATTAATAAGTTTATTTTACGCAGACAACATTTCTACAGTGTTTCTATTAGAAATCTTCTGTCAGAATCTGATAAGCCGGTGCGCCTTCACACTGAGCAGGCATTCTCAAACCGGTCAGCGCTGCTACAGTTGGAGCCACGTCTACCTGACGGATCACCCGTTCCACTTTGTAGTTTTCTTTTACACCGGCACCGGCAGCCACAAAGATTGGGGATACAGATGTATCAAAGTAACCTCTCTGGGTGGACAGGGAGTCAGCATGAATAATGTTGAAGCCTTCTGCCATAAAGAATACGATATCGCCGCATTCTTCCCCATTCATACCCAGCAGCACAGCATCTCTGTTGGTCAGTGCCATTGCTACTACACGACGGCCTGTGATAGGATCTCTGTAATTATATAAATCACTGATAATTTGTTCTTCTAATGCAGCTTTATCTTCCGGTTCCACAATACCGGTTGGATAACGGCCTTTCAGGTTGATTTGAATATGGCAGCTGCGGTGTGCAATGGCTTTTGTTTTTGTCCAGTCTACTTCACGCATTGGGTTGCCATTTTCATCTTTTTTCAGAACGGTATAGCCCATTTCTACCATGTTGATACCATTGACACGCACTTCCCCTAAGCCTGGAGTCTGGTTCATTTCTGTAATCAAACCATGGTCAGAAGTGATGATGAAGGTCCAGCCTTCATCCAGGTATGGCAGGAACTGTTCCAAATAACGGTCGGTCTGCATGTAAATTTCTTCAATAGCACCCTGATAGAATGCTTCATCATTGCCCCAGTCATCACGATGACGGGCAAAATGCCACATCTGATGCCCCATAATATCTACATTGTGTAAGTGAGAGAAGATAACTTCAAAGCCTTCATCCATTACATATTTCAATGCTTCTGCCTGCCACTGACAATAAACTTCCCAGGATGGAATCACTGTTTTAGCTACCAGTTCCATATTTGCGCCAGGCGCAGAGCTGATTGGCGGAATATAGCCCACATTTTCAATCAA
Source organism: uncultured Peptococcaceae bacterium (assembly GCA_900556545.1). GTDB lineage: Bacteria > Bacillota > Peptococcia > Peptococcales > Peptococcaceae > UBA7185. The sequence continues at coordinate 6,453 of USPE01000068.1, forward strand.
CTGGTTATAGAATTTTTTAGGATGGAAAATGGTATCCTTTTCAATGTCATAGGCATTGCTCAGCCATAAACGTACTTTAGAACCATCTTCTGCCAACTCTAAAATACGCAGACAACGATTACTTTTTTTATTTTCTTCGCCGACTTTAATATCATCAATAAAGTCTGCATAATATTCATCGTTTTTCAATACAACCATTGGTTCAATATCTTTTTTAGATTTATAGATGGCAATACTGTCATAAACACCCTGTTCGTTTTTCAAAATCAGTGCAGGACGTCTGGTATAGCCTTTCGAGGTAAAGATGGTAAATTCTTTTGCATCCTCTGGTGCATTGGCCCAGTTAGCAGCCGGTTTAATCGGAGAGTTGGTAACATCCAGATTGGTATGGGATAATGCTGCAATTTCTGTATCAGTTTCATCCAATAATACAGATGTGATTTCCATTTTGTTGTTTACACTTGTTAACCCATTTACGCCACTTGGTTTTTTTTCTTCTTCTACTTCTACATCACCAACATCAGTGATAATGCAGCCAACGCCCGGGTTGTTTGGCGCATCATGGGCAGCAAAGATTAATTTTTCAACGTTTTCATCGGCGGATACAATGCCTTCCCAGTCAATAATGGCCACACCCATATTAACTGCGCCTGGCTGTGTGCCATCTACTACATATAAGTTTGGATTATCACTGGTTGGAGGCCAGCTGGAACCCGGCCAGTGCCATACCAATGTTTTCATACCAGCTTCGGCAGTTACATTCCACAATGCTTCTGCTGTACACAGGCGGGAATCCAGGTTGTAACCTGCTGTGTCCAGATGAACCGGATCCTGTCTCCAGAAGCAGGTGATGCCGTGGGTAACAGGCAGCGCACCGGTTGCCAATGTAGTCCACAGCGGCGGGGTAATGGTTGGCGGTGTACACATCAGCTGTAAATTTTCCTTTTGTGCTCCGCGTTCCACGAATTTTTTAATGTTAGGCAATTTTCCTGCATCCATAAATTTCTTTGTCATTTTTGGGTCTAATCCATCCACACCCAGTAATAATACTTTGTCGGTGTATTGTTTACTCATTTTTAAACATCTCCTCGTATTGATAATTCCATCCTGTAATTTTCGGAAATCCAATTGTCTGAATCTCCAATTCATTTATTGGTTTTATTATAACGATTCTTTTTATTTTTCAGTAGCACCCAGTTTTTTGAATATGTTATACTATTGTTGCAACAAAATAGTTGAAACGATAGTATAAGTTAATAAAATCACCGTACCTTGGAATTTCTAAAAAAACATAGAAATTTTATTATCTATCTCAATTCATTCAGTATACTAGTTTTGCCAACCTCATACTATCTAACAAATAATCTTATTATATATTATCCATATATAACACAGGTTCTACGTGATTTCTTACAGCAACAACTGCCCTAATGGAATTCCTACGCCGATCAGTACAATAAATGCAACAATCAAAATCAAAAAACCACAAGTGTAAGCATCCTTCGTTGCAACCCATTCCGAGTTACCAAAAATCAAGGCACCATTTGAAGAAGCCGCTGGTGTTGCATAAGCGGTCATAGCAGTAAAGAATACCAATAACATAACCAAAATCGGACTTACACCAAAATCTAAACCCATTTTTGTCAGTACAGGCGTAAATACTAATAACAATACTAAGTTATGTGTAAATTGGGTAGTGATCAAAAACAACGCCATAAAAGCAACTAAAAACATAGTACCACTTAAAGAACTGAAAGTTTGTGTCATCCAAGCAATCACAGATTGCAACACACCAACCTCTTCTGCTTCCAACGCGTTACATAGCGGCATAGTAGATGAGATTAAAATAACCAATTCCCAGTTTACGCCTTTGCTAATTAATTGTGGAATGTGTACATAAGATTTATCTTCTTTTGTTTTTACCATTGCCAACACAACTACACACAAAGTACCAAGCCCCATAATATTCATGTTTTTCAACCAAGCCATACCTGGAAATGTTTCTGGCAACAAACTTGGCAGCATTAAACCCAAAATAAAACACGTTAATACAATTGCAGCAACCTTTTGTTTTTGATTCATTTTCTGCCCACGTAAATAAGTATATTTAGCACCGGCCTCTTTTACTCTGCTCAAATCTGGACGCATAACTATTTTACAAGCTAAAGCAAAACCAAGTGTTACAGTAACACCAATAATTGTATTGTATAATGTCCACGTCACAAAATTAATATCCAATGCGCCAACTGCTTTTGTAGTTAAACCTATCGAAATCACAGCAAACGCTTTAAACGGAAAAATTGCCATTGTTAAACCACAAATAATTACAATTCCGGCAATTACCATAGCGGTATATTTAGTACGGCGCGGCTCACCAATCTGGTCACAAATTT
>USPE01000069.1 GCA_900556545.1 uncultured Peptococcaceae bacterium
CATCGCATAAAATAAAGAACGATGCGGTGCACGGGCAACGCCTTTTGTTACTTCATGACTTCTCATGTTTATACAACTCCTTTAATAATAAATCACAGAATCTGCTTTTATCTTATCATTTTCGCACCTAATTGAAAATAGGAAAAACAAGATTTACTGCAACTTTTCCCGTTTTTTTTCGTCTATGAAGGGACTGCTGCGAAAGCCATTGCAAATTTTGGTCCAATTCGATACAATATTCTTGTTCAAAATGGATTCAATAAAAGCGATGGCTTTCATTTTATATTGTACGATCTGGATTGCACTGTTGTTTCATAATATCAAAGGAGGGTATTTTTTTGCTAAAGCGTATTTTTTCAACATTGTTACTGAGTTCTGTTCTATTTATCTCTGCTGTACCAACAGTACAAGCGGCCGCTCTTTCCGATTTGCAAAACCACTGGTCAGCTGGCGATGTCAATAAATTAATCTCGCAGGGTGCCATCGGCGGTTATCCAGACGGTACTTTTCAGCCAGATGCCACCATCACCAGAGCTGAGTTTTCTAAAATATTGCGTCAAAGTCTGGCACTTTCTGCTGTAGAAGGCAATGATTTTACCGATACTGCAAACCATTGGGCGGTTACCGATATTCATACTTTGGCAGCCAATGATATCATCATTCCTGTTGAATACGGCAATTTCTATCATCCCGATGGTGCCATTACCCGCCGGGAAATTGCCATCATGCTGGTACGTGCCATGGGCCTGAATGATTCTGCCGTCAATTTGTCCGGACAGACCACATCTTTTTCCGACGATTCTGCACTGCAAAATTTTGATAAAGGTTATCTGTATCTGGCAAAAGAGCTGGGATTGATTGGCGGTTATGAAGATGGCAGTTTTCGTCCAAACGCAAAGGCAACGCGAGCTGAAGCTTCTGTTATGATTGTTCGATTGTTAAACTTAAAGGAAACTGACAATACAACAAATACAACACCTGATCAATCACAGACGCAACAGAATCAAAATACTGCCACAGAAACTACCGCACAAACTATAAATCAGGTTTCTTACCAATTGACAGTATCAGAAATCAGCAACTCTGAACGCAATCAGTTAGATGAACAGTATGTTTATGCAACATTGCAGCTTCATGTGCAAAATCAGTCACAACAGGCTATTACCATTTCCAACAACAACTTCAAAACGCAGGTAACGTATCAAACCGGCGCACAAGTTACAGCCATACAACCCGTATTCAGTCAAACAGTTGCTGCAGGAAAAACTGCTATCGTAACCACAACGGTACAAATTCTTTTACCGGACAATCAGGTGGCCGCCATGGTATTCGGCAATTCTATTTCCCAAATTGCAATTCAGCTTAACACAGATGGAACAACTATTGACTTCACTGATGCTGCTGCAACTATTTTGCAAGCAATCTAATCATATCAATCTATAATAAAATGCTCTGCCAAATAAGGATATTCTAATATGAACCAGTCGATTCAATTTTTAGAATCATTAACAATCTCCTATTGGCGGAGCATTCTTATCTAAAACCAATTTCCCGCTGTATAACCTTGCATCATAGCAACTTGTATTATCCGCAAATCCATAAAAACTACTATCACAAACCATCTATCAAACGAGTAGTTCTTTGTTTCGTGCTAACTGACTTTAAGCCTAAAAAGAAAAGCACAGCCTGCCAAAGCTGTGCTCATGTAGAGAAGAATAGGAAAATCACATGATTCTGTTGTTGTTATAATCATTCTTGGTGAGATTGACTGCATCTAATTTTATTACGTTGCATCAGCACAGCTTTACTAATATTGACCGATGAAAAGATTATCTTGCTCCATTACCGCCTATGCTGAACAACTAGATCTTTCCTCCACTTTGTTGTAAACCGATTGATAAATTTGGTACAAATCCTCCCAATACAGCTGTTTAATTATACCAAATGACTGCTCTTGCTTCCACCCATACCCGGTACAAATTTGTGCAACGTTTTTTAAGCAAAATGCTTCTATGCCTAATTCGCATAAATTATTGCGCAGCCCTAAGCTAAGAAAAAACTGCTCCAATCGAAGCACCGCTTCTTTTAACTGCTCCTGTGGTTCCAGGTTGTCTGCTACCTCCATTACATTTTTAGCAAAAGCACTGTACCGCGTCACATCTTGCGCACAAACAAATCGAATCCACGCCGGAAGTAACACGCCCAATACAGCTCCATAAGATACCTCGTACATAGCACTCAGTTCCGCTGCCATATGCAAACAGGCATCTTCCTGCCGACCTGCTTTATCAATTTTCGGCTGATAACAATCCAATAACACCAATTCCAACCAAGCTTGTTCATCGAATCGATTTACTTGCAGTCGGCGAGCTTTGCGCATCAGGCTCTTTATTTTCAGCTCCAGTTTGGCACATACCTGTTCATCTGCTCCATCATGCAATTGCAACAGATAGTCACCCAGCAGTCTGCTCATAATATTAACTACAGCACCGGCCAATTGAGGTTGCTCAACAGTATAAAAAATTTCCGGATTAATGAAACAATACTGTGGTTGGAGTACCGTACTGCGACAGCATAGCTTTAAAAGTGTATCATCATTTTGAATCATCGTTTGACCGTTATTTTCCGAACCGCTGCCGGGGATGGTTAATAACACCGACAATGGAAGGGCTGCCTTTGGTGCTTGCTCTGCATTAAAATACGTCCAGACACAATGATCACAGACGGCACCCATTGCAATTGCTTTAGCAGAATCAATCACACTGCCTCCGCCTACTGCCAGAATATAGTCGACATGTTCATCCAGACAAAGGGCAATCCCTTTTTCAATCTGCGTCAGTTCTGTATTTTCTGTAATACCGCCAAGTTCAATAAAAGAAATTTGCTCTGCCTGTAAAGAAACTTTCAATTGCTTATACCAAGAAGTCCGTTGTAAAAGTTCCATTCCAGAGAGAATCAAGATTTTTGTAGCATGTGGTTTTAATAAAGTACCCACTGTTTTCTGAACATCTTTTCCGTAAAAAAATTGTGTTTGATATAAACTCTGTTGCTGTTTTTCCTTATGAAAGATAGCTTCCATACTGAATCCTCCATTTCTGTTTTGTTCCGTCGAATTATCTGACTTCACTATAGCATGAAAACCAGATTCTGAGAAGAAACAGAAGGTTCTGAGGCTACAACTTTCTTTTTTTGCAAAGAAAATTTTATTGTCTTTTTTGAAATTATTTATTCTTACATATCCATTACAATTTATCTGCAGAATCTTTCCATTGCAAAATAAATTGAATAAAAGTCTGCATATTGTGGCTTAATGTTGTACCCTTTTTTAAGATAATACACGGCTCCCATACAGCACCTGCGTCATCAAAAGGAATCGCAATTACATTATCATACTGGGCATCATTCAGCATATAATCCACCGTCACAGAAATCCCTTTATTTTGCCGCACCATTTTATGACACAAGATCAAACCGCTGGTTTCAAAAACAAGATCGGGCTGTACTTGTCTCTGTTCACATTTTTGCATAATAAACTGGTGCAATTTAAATTCATTATTTTCAATAATTAATTTTTGATGATGCAAATCGTCATAGGATAACGTTTTTCTATCATGCAAAGGATGCTCCCGATTGACAATGGCGTATAATTGATGTGTGGACAACGGTATTTTCTCAAATCGGCTGTCATCTATCGGCTGAACTGCAAAACCAATATTAGCATTTCCCTTATTTACTAAAGTTTCTACATGCACATCAGGATGTTCCGTATAACGCAAGTCAATGGCATACTGATGGCAAAAAGACCATAAACAATCAGCGGATAACGAATTTAAAACACCATAGGCAGAAGCCAGCCGAATTGCACCTCGGTCATTCCAGGCAATTTCCTGAAATTCCTGCTCCATACTTTCAATATAATCAATAATATACCGCGCCCGTTTTTCCAACAAATCACCACAAGCCGTTGGTTCGATCCCCAGTGGTGTACGAACCAACAAAGGAACACCCAGTTCATTCTCTAATCGTCTGACAATTTTCCCTACTCCTTGTTGGGTTAAAAATAAATTTTTAGCTGCCTGGGCAAAACTCTTTTCCTGGTAAATGGCCAAAAAATATTTTAAATCATCGGTGTTCACTCAAAACCCTCCTTTTTTGATTCACATCTATATATGTTTTTTCGTATACTATCTATGTAATTATCATTTCAAACAAACAAAAAACCCGGCTTATACAGCCGGGTTTTGAACTGACAGATTTGAAAAATCAAACACAACCAGTTGGTTTTGGCAGACCAGCAACTTTACAAGCACCTTTAGCTGGACCAGATGGGAACAGGTCGTAAATTTCTTTCAAAGAATAACCAGATTCTTTTGTCATTTTACGTACCATTGGAGCGATACCATATTCAGCAAAATAGCCTTTCAAGTAGTTGATGATTTTCCAGTGGTCTTCGCCCAGTTCATCAACGCCTTCTTCTTTTGCTAAGTATTTAGCAACGTCTTCGTTCCAGTCATCTAATTTTACCAAGAAACCGTCTTCGTCCAGTTCAACTGTCTGACCATTTACTTCAATGTTTGGCATAGTAATCTTTCTCCTCTACATTTTAAATTTATCATATTTGTGCCGGGGGTCAATAAACTCAGGATACTCCTCTAGATAATCATACAACATGGTAAGCATTTGCTCCATACCATCTGCAATCCCCATCTTATATTCACTGGATTTGGTATTCTTCATTTCCATCATAAGATCATAGCAGAAATCGACATATCCATTTAAGTCATCCATTAAACTCATTGTTATCCCCCTATCTTTCACTGCCAGCTGAGTAACAAATGCTACTCAGCCAACAGATAAAAAGCCTACGCTTTTGGCAAAGTAACGTAAGAAGTTCCCAGATACAGGAATTCTACTTTACCATCTTTTGCTAAATCATTAACAGCTAAGTCTACTTCTTTTTTCTTAACGTCTAAGATTGTAGCGATTTCTTTGTTTTTCATTTTGTCTTTTGTAGCCAAAACTTCCAACACTTTAGCCATTAATTCTTCATGTGTGTATTCAGCCATTTTCGGCACACCACCCAATCAATATTTTTTCCTGCACTATCGTGCACCACAGTCAGGCGACAAACTTATTTTGTAAATTTGAAACCATTACCTGTGTGGAATGTTTTAACGGAGAATGTGAAGTCATCGATGTGTTTATCGGTGAATTCCAGACCGGTCAGTTCAAAGAATTTTTCCCAACCGATTCTTTCAATCCATTCGCCATATCTTTCGCCTTTGCGAGCATCTTTTACCCAAACTTCTACCAAATGTCTGATAGTCTGAACCAGAGTATCCCAACGTGGTGGTTCGTTTGGAATATATGGAACTGCTAATTTACTAAATGTTGGAGCGGTACGAGCATTGGATACTTTACCACCAACGAAGATAGCAATACCGTCGTTTTCTGGGTCTGCAATTGGCAGAGCAGGACATACGGAGAAGCAGTTACCGCAATACATACATTTTTCTTCGTTAATTGTTACGGATTTTGCTTTTGGGTTTGGTTTAATAGCAGCTTTTGGGCAAGAAGCAATGATGTTTGGAATTTCGCAGCTATGTGCAACTTCAGCATCATTTACTCTTGGAATTTTTCTGTGGATACCAACCCAAGCGATATCGGAGCAGTGTACAGCACCGCACATGTTCAGGCAGCAAGCCATGGAAACTTTCAATTTTGCTGGCAGATCATCTTTTTTGAAATATTCAAACAGATCATCCATTACTGCTTTAACAGTACCAGAAGCATCGGTAGCAGCACTATGGCAATGAACCCAACCCTGAGTATGCAGGATATTTTTCAGGGATTTGCCTGTACCACCTACTGGCCAACCAGCGCCTTCTAATTCAGCAACCAAAGCGTCGATTTTGCTTTCGTCTTCCAGCATGAATTCAACGTTGTGGCGGGATGTGAAACGCAGTTTACCATCACAGTATTTGTCAGCAACATCAGCAAACCATCTTAAGGTTTCGATGGACAGCAGACGTGGAGAACCTACACGTACTGTGTACAGAGCACCAGCAGGGCCTACATGCTTCATAACACCTGGTTTCAGGTATTCATGATACTGCCACTGACCATAGTTTTTCTTACTCATTTCAGGCATTTTGTCCCAGTAATGAGGTGGTCCGATATCTGTAGGAGCGAATTGAGAAATCATTAATTAGCACCTCCGTCTTTTTCTTCAAAATCTTCTGGATACCAGAAGTAATATGGGTTTTCACGAGGATGTTTAACCATCTGTGGAATTGGATCCAGTTCTACAGCTTTCAGGAATTCAGCCATACCTTTTCTGTAGATCAGTTCGCCCAGTCTTTCACGAACTTTGGCGTTTTCATCCCACCATTCCCAAACTTTTTCTACTAAATCTTTGAATTCTTCGTAGTCGTTTTCTTTATCCATTGGCATAAATGGAACTACAACCCAAGATAAGAATGCGGACTGTACGATAGTAGCTTTACCACCCATCAGGATAGTAGCGCCTCTTTCTTTACCAACATGCAGTGCTTTTGGCATTTCATTAATGCAGTGCATGCATCTTGTGCAGTTTTCATTGTCTACTGCAATTTCTTTTTTGTCTGCATCATAAGAAATGCATTTGGTTGGGCAATAGCCGCAAACCAGATTTTCGATATCGAAACCTGCATCAGCATATTTTGCTACTTCAGCCTGATCGATCTGGATTGCATCTCTCCAAGTACCCAGAACAGAAATATCAGCACGAGCCTGTGCAGAAATACAGTCATTTGGGCAACCGGAAACTTTAATTTTGGATTTGTAAGGCCACATTGGTCTGTGCAGTTCTGTCTGGTAAGCCTGTGTAATATTGTACAGGAAATCCAGAGTATCAAAACATGCATATTCGCAACGGCCAGGACCTACGCAGCAGCTTGGTGTTCTGAAGTTAGAACCGGAACCACCCAGGTCCCAACCAGCATAAGACAGATCATTGAAGCATTCCTGCAAATGGTCTGTTGTAGTACCCAGGAATACGATATCACCTGTTGCACCGTGCATATTCGTCAAACCGGAACCATGTTTTTCCCAGATATCGCACAGAGTACGAATATCGGAAGAATTGTAGAACCAACCAGATGTCTGGTTTACACGTACAGTGTGGAATTCTGTAACAGCTGGATATTTTTCTGGGCTGTCTGTGTAACGACCGATAACGCCGCCGCCGTAACCTCTAACCCCTACGATACCACCGTGTTTCCAGTGTACGCGTTTTTCTTCATATGAATCTTCTAATAAATCTAATAAAGTTGCAGCCTGTTCGTTTTTAGCAGCACTTTTTTCGATTTCTTTGACGAATGAAGGCCATGGGCCTTTTTTTAATTCGTCCAGCATTGGTCTAGCTTTTGCCAAATCCATACACCTCCATAATTATTTATAGCAATTAGTCTGCTATTAATATACCTTTCCGAAATCAAAATTAGAATTCGCTTAATGTGATAGCGCCTACTGGGCAAATTAATACACAGCTCTGGCAACCCAGACATTCGTTTTCAGTAACTTCAGCATGTTCGTTTACAACGAATACGGAACCTGGGCAAGCGCCTGCACATTCACCACATGCAACGCATTTTTCTGCATCTACGCTTGGCATAAACATTCTAAACAACTCCTTTCAGGTTGAAATTAACCAGCCTTACTAATTGAGATAATCACGACATAACACAAAACTCGGATAAAAATCTGAGCTAATCAAACACACACTTATCATTACATATTCCTCGGATTTTTGCAATATTTTTTTCAAAAAATCAGAGCAAAATCTTCGATAAATTCAATAAGGTTTAGGTTCTTAATGAATAAAAAAATTCTATCATCCATTTTTATTTCTCATTCTGCTTGTAGTGATGTGCCTTCAAAACCAAACTTTCCGCCCATTGCGGTGCCGCATCACTGTGCAGATGATGATATCCGGCCAGCGTATTTTTATAAACCAATCCATCAAAACCAGGCACAATTCCTTTTCCTCGTTCAGTAGCAAATCCATATTGTAACTCCTGCCGTATATTCACAATCTGAGAATTATGGAACTCGTGCCCACGGATAACGGTATCCGCTGCAAAAAACGGATTACCGGGTAAAACGCGCTGAATGGTATATCCAATCCCCTGTGGCTTTGGCTTCATTTCAACATCGCAGTCAAAAATACCCACCATTGGATACGCCTGTCCCTGGTGTAAAATATGCTTTACCAGAAACATTAAACCGCCGCATTCAGCATAAACAGGCAACCCCTCTTCAATACGTTCTTTTATCTGCTGCAGCAAAACGCGGTTGTCACTGATCTGCTGTGCCATCACCTCCGGAAATCCTCCGCCAATGTACATGCCGTCTATATCAGGCAGCTGACAATCCTGCATAGAATCAATTTTAACCAATTCCGCGCCGGCCTGTTCCAGTGCTTCTAGATTTTCTGGATAATAAAAACTAAATGCTTTGTCCCGCAAAATACCTATCTTTACAGGCTGCTCCATTTTTACACAGATAGTGTTTTCTTTTGGATCCTCAACAGTTGCTGCATCCCGAGCCACTTCCAGCAGTTTATCCAATTCAACATTGGCTTTCACTAAATTACCCAACAGGGAGATCCGGTCTTGCAGCATATCCTGCTCGCCCGCCGGAATTAACCCTAAATGACGGTCCGGAATTTCAATTTCTTTAGATTTGGGTAAGATCCCCAATACAGGCACATCACAATAACGGGCTATACTCTGCGTCAGGATATCTTGATGGCGGGCG
>USPE01000070.1 GCA_900556545.1 uncultured Peptococcaceae bacterium
GATGGACAGGCTAAGAAATGTCCAGAGCAGCGTGTGGACGCTGCAACAGATATTGTCCGACAGACTGTTATGTTCTTTACACGTAACAACTTTTTCTTATCGTCATTTTCGACAAATGAGAGCAATGGTTTTCTTCCAAAGCTGCTTTTTTTGTACCGCAACTTTATTTTGCTCTTTCAGCCAATGGGCCTGATAGCTTTTTTATTTAATTTTTAACGACACTGCCGTTTTTCTTGTTTTCCATACCATTAGCTAATTCCCAATTCTTTAGCCTTCTCCAGTAAAACAACACCGTTTTTTTGCACATCATAGTTCCTTGAGCTACTCCTTTGACCACTCCCGCGTTACAGACCATAAAACGTAAACCATAAAAAATGATGGGTAAAAAAATAGGTGCTGTCTGAAGACTACACCTATTTTTTATTGCTGAAACCAATATTATTCCCCAAATACAGATATTAAATAATTATTCATTTTTTATTTTCTAATATTTTCTGATAAACAACATCTAAAAGCTTTACATTGTATTTCCGATTCTACAAAAAATGCAGGTATTTTTTTCAAAACACCTGCATTTCTATTTAAAACCTTATTTCTTATTTTTTTCCTGCTTGACTGCTTTTCGCTTGTTCTTTGCGCTGTTCCATCTCTTTTTTCTTCTGCGCCTGTTTTTTGCTATTGGCAGCAATGGCATCCGCTTCCCGTTTCCGATAATCGCGAAAATACATATAGCAAGCAAAGAAACAGGATGCCAGTGTCAGCAGACGATAAAACAAAAAGAACGCTTCGCCAAAAGACTCTCCTTTAAAAATGTTGCCCCACCCCTGGTTTAACCCCAGGATCAACAGCAGGGGCAACAAAAACCACAAATGACCTGTGGCTTTTGTCTGTACATATTTTAACCCTAAAAATGCTGCAAAAAAAGCAATTACAATATAATCAAACATGAAATCCCCCATTTTCTGCAAACTTATGGCTGTGTAATGGTAATCACTCTGGTTGTGCTATCAAAGCTGATATCTAAACCCAAACCTTCTGCAACAGCCCGCAGCGGTATCATGGTACGGTCTGCGATAATCTGAGAAGGTGTATCGATGGTTTTTGCTTCTCCATTCACATGAATGGTGGTGGATTGAATCGGCACTTCTACCATATTGTCCTGATAAACAATATACGCCGTCTGGATATCTTCATGCCATTCTACCATACCGCCCAACGCTTCTGCAATAAAGCGAACCGGCACCATGGTGCGGTCATTTACAATGGTAGGCGCTACATCCATCTGTGAGGCTTCTCCATTTTTGAGCAAAGTTTTACTGTCGATGGTCAGCTGCACGTTTTCATCTTCGGTAAATTTCAGTTTCAATGTAGTTTCCATGCCATCATAAGAAGCCTTTACATAACCCTCTTTTGTATCGCCCAGCTGGCCGATGGTCAACTTTCCTGCAGCATCAATGGTACCGTCAAAACCTTCTACACTCCATTGTAAGGCGCTGGCATTCACATCTTTTTTCGTACCGTCTTTCAGTGTCGCTTTTGCGCTGAGCTGATGGGTACTGCCATCTGCATATTCTTTTTGGTCGATGCTTAATTCCAGAGCGCTCAGACCATCCTTGCCAATCACAGTAATTGATTTGGTAGCTTTGCTGCTGCCATTGACAGCTATGATATTGCCGGTGCCGGCCTGTAAAGCAGTAAATTTATGGCCGTCAATCTTGCCCAAGCCTGTATCTTCTGTCAATTCAATAACACTGGTATCCGTTACCGGATTATAATATTGGTCATAGGCCTTTAAGCTGTATTCAACGGTTTCCCCTATCAATAAGGTGTCGCTGCCGTTCACAAAAATACCTTTGATCAATCCTTGCGGTGCTGTAGAAAACACACCAAGCCCCTCTACCACACTGCGCTCTGAACCGTTTTTTTCCGGATTAATGATTCTGGTGCGTTCTGTTTCACCTAACGGACGGCTAACCAGCGTGGTGGAACCGCCGCCATCCAGATTGACCGCTTTCCACGCACCCAGTTTGGTCATCAATAAAGATAAATTGCCTAAGGTAATCCCTTTGCTGCTGGAGGTGCGGCCTTCTACAGCCACAATATACACTGTCTTTCCATCCTTGGAAATACCTGCAGCAGTTCTGGCACGCACACCGCCCAAAGCGGACAAATCCTTTGTATAAGAAACCATCTGTCCGTTGTCTACCAGCAGAGCATGTCCGCCGATTACCATCTGCCAATCCTGCTCCGGCTTATATTGATAGTTAATCTGAATCATGTCGCCTACTTCAAAATTCTCTTTCAGAAAATCAGCGCCGCCATCTCCATGGATAATGTAGCAGCCTTCCGGCACTGCACTGTCAAAACCGCCTTCAAAGGCAACTGCCGTTACCTGATTGTCTTTTACCATAATTTCTGCAGGAACACCTACATAGGAATCCATACCTCTTTTTGTACCGCCCCACAAATCATTATACAGATGCAGACGGCCAATATGGCTATGCAATCCTGTGGTTTCTTCCCAATAAAAAGTCTTATTTAAACCGGAAAGATTTCTTTTTTCTCCATTTTGCGCAGTAACACTGCCGCTGAAGGAAAATTGTTCAATGGCTGCTGTACGGTCACTGGTAATCCCCAGGCAATACACATCATTTAAAAAGGATTGGGACGAAGCCAACTCGCCATCTATTACAGTGGTTCCAATCGGCGCACCCTCTGCCTTCGTATTGTAGAAATCCCCATTTACCATTGCAATTGCATCAGTACGATCCGCCATAGCCGATACGGTGGATCGCTGGGTAAATTTCCCCTTTCCCGGGACAACTTCTAATTGCACATAAGGGTCATTCAAATCTACTTCAATCACAGCTGCCTTCACATTGCCATCAGCAATATCCCAGGTATAATTCTTTAAAATAGCCCCGGAAGTAATCGGTGAAGAACTGGTCATCGTCAAGGTGTTGGTTGCCGCTGTCACAGGCATGCAGCTAAAAAACAACATAACCCCTGCCAACAGCAAACTTATTACTTTTTTCATTTTTTCTGCTCCTCTCGTCTGTCATTCTAAAACTGTCTTTCATTATAACACCAACCGGTGGAAATTTCCAACCCTCAGTTACTGGAAAAATTTCTTTTTGTAAAACGTCACCATATATTGCAGGCCCGCATAAAATACGGGTAGATAAACACATTCCTTTTAGAAAGAGGTGCCTATTATGTCTCTCACATCTGGACAGGGTGAATACCTGTTGGAATTATTAAGCCATGAATATGTACTCACTGAAGAACAGCAACCTGTTGTACGCCAAGCCATCTGTCAATATGCTACAACTGTTTATGACCGCTCCGAGTTAGACTATTTGATATCCATGCCGCAAAGTCCTGCTGCCTGTTTGTACCTGCAATATGGCAAACAGAATTTTGCCCAGCAGTATGGCCTTTGGTTAAACTGCTTAGAACATAACATTTTCCAGGAAATAGACGGCCTGGAAGCCATTTTGCTGAATCCGGACCCTACCGGAAGTGAAAAAATCCTGGCTATTATACGGCAAAATACATCCGAACTGACGATCACCCCCCTTTCTCAATTAAAATTCAGCAATCAAAAACCGATTGCCGGCTGCTCCCGCTGGACATTGCAGGAAGCGCGCCAATCTATGTATCAATTTCTACAATATGCCCGCTGCAGCCACAATGAAACGCCCGAAATAGAGACATCTACCTGGTCGGATCTATTGCAGCAGGCGCGTCTGTTTAGCATTGTAAAAGAGAACTATCAATTTACCGAATACACCACCGGCCTGCCTAAGCCAAGCAATTATCAGCAACTGCAGCAAATGGCTGCACCCAAACGACGCCCACAGCAGCAAAAACGCAGTTGGATTTATCAACCGCCGGCAAATCCTTTTGCAGCAGAACTAAAACTCATGCAGAACATGAAAAAATCAATTTCCTCATTCCATCCCGCCGGTACGTTCCATATGCCGCCATTTCCTGCACCGACGCAGCGTCCTGCTTTTTTTAGCAAGAAACGGCCCGGCAGAAACAACCGATAACTAATTTTGTAGATGAAAAAAGAGAGAAAAAAGTTTCACAATCTGCATAAAAATATATGATTCATAAAAAAGAGGGAACTGCAATTGATCTCATGTAAGATGATCCATGCAGTGCCCTCTCTTTTGATTCTATGATTTCATCGCCCGCTATTGCCAGTTAATTTCGGCAGACAAATATGATTGTTCTATCCGCTAACGCCTTCTTTGCAGTCCTTTTCGTTCTAATTTTTCAATAATTGCAGAAATATCCCTTCTGTCCTCCTGAATCACTTCCATTTGCTGCGTATAGATTGCTGTCACCAGATTTACCATTTCCTCTGTTTTATGTAACGTATCTGCATACAACTGCAACGCATCTCTTGTCTTTTCTTCCAGCGTTTCCTGCGCAATCTGCTGCGCTTCTTTCAACGATTCCTTCAGTTCGGCTTCGCGGCTTTTGCGGTACAGTTCAATTTCCGCATCCAATTCCTTGCGCAAATCCTCTGCCTCCTGCCGCACCGATTCTATGAGCCTCTGCCCATCTTCTCTGGCTGCCTGCAAAATGGATTCCCTGCTGCTCTCCAGCTCTTTGCGGGCATCTTCCAGTTCCTGCCGCCGCTCAGTTAATGTCATACTGACAATTTCTTCTGCCTCTGCCTTTACTTTGCTGTCATATGCTTTGGCATCCTTTAAAATTTTTTCTGCTTCCCGCTTTGCATCCTCCACGGCGGTTTCTAAAGCAGATGCCTGCACCACTTCTGCCTCCGCCACAATTTGCCGTGCCTGCCACAATGCGTTTTTCAGCATTTGTTCTTTTGTCATCTGCACAGTACCGAAATCCAGCTCGCCATTTTCGTCTAACTGCTGATCGACACCATGAAAAGCCTTCAAGTCTGTAATTAACGCCAACAGCTCCTCTTTATCCACCTGCACTTTATCCTTCTGCAATAAAGGAGATTTACACGTTTCTTTGATATAGGCTTCATATTCGGCCAGCCGCTGATACATCTTTTTGCTGAATTCCGCTTCCATCTTCGTTCCTCCCGTTACTTACAAATAACATTGCTCTATCACAAATTGTTCCAGCAATTCTTCTCCATTTACCGAAACAGATTTCAGTTCCACTTCTATTTGCAGCAGCTGTTCCAATCCAGCAATGAGCTGCTGCATGGAAAATCGCTCTGCCTGTCGAATACTCTTCTTTATGACAAACGGATGCAATTTTGTTTTTTCTTTAATTTTAGCTTCATCATCCCCATGATTAAAATAATCTTTAACAAGGATCAAATTTCTAAAATGTCGTTCTAAAAAACCAATCAATTTAAAAGGCGACTCTCCTAAATAAAACATATTTTTTAATACCTGCAGCGCTTCAACGCCATTTCGGCTGCCGATACTGTCTGATAACGCAAAAATATTTGCTTCTATTGTCCGCGTTACAATTTGCTGCACCTGTGCCAAGGTAATTTTCTTTTGTTCCGCACAATAGGCCAGCAGCTTTTCTAGCTCCTGCTCCATAATCTGTAAATCAAAACTGTTCATGGCGCTGAGATACTCTACTGCATTCCGATCTATTTGATAACCTGCCGCTGTAACATATTCGTTTATCCACTTATCCAAATTTCTGCCCTTTAAGGCTGCAAACTCTACCTGTATTGCACATTCCTGCAGTTTTTTATTGATGCTGCCCGTTTTCCCCAAAGCATTCTCACCACAAAATACCAAACAACACTGCGGATTGGGATGGTCTAAATATTCCAGCAAATACTGCAAGCTGGCCTGTCCGTTTTTATCACTTTTAGGAACAGACAAAAAGGGCAGCGGCGCCTGAATAATCAGCAGTCGTCTTTCCGCCATAAAAGGCAGATTCATCGCAGTTTCAGCAATCTGTTTGGGGGACACACTATCGCCGGATAATACATCTTTATTAAAATCTTCTAATCCCTCCGGCAATATTTTTTGCTCCAGTGCTTTTAATGCCCGCTGCTGCAGTAACTTTTCTTCTCCGTAAAAGAAATAAATCTCATGGACCTCTCCATGATGCAATTGTTTAAGAAGAGTATAATAGTCCATGAGATTTCCTTCCCAGCCTGAAATGAAACCATTCTAATTTTGTTTAAAACCCAATTATTTACGATTTCGTTCCCGGCTACTTGTTAATGTTTTTTTTGCAGGCTGCTTTGGATGTTCAACAGAATTCATCAAATTGTCATACTGATTTTTTTCTGAAACGGTTGATTTCACCTTTACAGGACGTGCTGCTGCTTTTTTACGCTGTTGTCTGCGAATATTGCTCACGATCCGACTGATAATAGAAGCAATATAAACAACAGACAATAAGATGGTTATCATAAAAATCCAATTAATTGGTTTTCGTACTTCATCCAATGCTATCAACGGAACTTCATGCATGACAGTTCCATCTACCAGTACTTCCAATACGCCAACCTGACTGTCCTTCTTAACTGGCAGTTCTATATCGGTAAGCTTTCTCTGATAACTGACAATGGAGGCATTATCGGTAGATTGAATCACGCTGTAATCTTCACCGGCTACCACACGCACCTGTTTATTCTCGCCATACTGCAATGTGGTTTCCAAGGTATCTTTTTGAATGACAGGCACCACCTTTGTATGCTCAAAACCATAATCCAGAATTTTTTTCATACTCTGAAAAATGGATTCGTCCGGCACGCCTAAAATGACACCGATCAGTTCACGGCTTTCTTTCTGTGCAGAGCCAACCAGTGTGCGTTTTGCCTCATCGCTGTTCCCGGTTTTAATTCCGGTGGCCTCCGGCATAATGCTGAACAGCTTATTGGTAGTAGGCAGCGGTTTTTCATAGCTGACGCCCTGCCAGTTTACCTGCTGCACCAGCACCATCTGGCGAAATGTTTCATTTTGCATGGCATAACAAGCCAATTTGGCCATATCCTCTGCCGTTACCAAATGACCGTCTTCATCTAAACCATGGGGATTTTTAAATGTGGTATTACTCATACCCAATTCTTTTGCTTTTTCATTCATTTGGTTTACAAATTTTTCGGCAGAACCGCCTACTGCGTCGGCAATTACATAAGCGGCATCATTGGCAGAAGCCACCAGCATTACTTCTACTAACGAGCGCAGTGTGTATTTTTCCCCTTTTCCCAAATGGATAGTAACTGCACCGGTTGTGCCAAAATCCGGTATTTCCGGCACTGTTATTTCGTTATCCAGCTTACCGCTTTCAATAGCTAATATGGCTGTCATAATTTTAGTGATACTGGCAGGCGCACATTGCTGCTGATAATTCTTCCCGAACAGAATCTCTCCTGTAGCACCGTCAACTACAATATAACTGGTCGCATCGATTTCCGGTACAGAACTTGTAATCACATCAGCCGTTGCTGCACCCGGCAAAGCCGTAAATAACACGGCAATTAATACAACTATCGCAATCCATTTTCTATGCATAATATTCCACCTTTTCTAAAAGCTCTTAATTGAAACTATATACTACATACATTTTCTGCATTTTTTCTGCTTTTTCTCTGTGAATACAGATATCAAGCTATATTATAGCATAGATATTACAAAATGGTAAAATTTTTTTCTGGAAATTTGTACAAAGTTCCTTCTTCTCTCCCACTCTATTTTGCCAGCCGCAAACAAAGCGCACCTTGTTGATCGGTACGATACACCGCAATTTGCTGCTGCTGCAAAAAATTCAGCACTTCCTGATGAGGATGACCATAATGGTTATCGACGCCAGCACTGATAATTGCCTGCTTCACACCTTTTTGACATAGCTGCTGATATAGTTGCTCATCAGCTGAGTTTCGGCTGCCATGGTGGGGTACCGTCCAAACTGTGATTTTTTTCTGATCTTCTACAAATTCCCGAACTTCAGCAATTGCCAAATCACCGGGAAATGCTGCAATTGCAGAAGCGTTTTTTACAACTGCAGTCAGCTCCCGCCCGTTTGTTCCTGCAGCGCTATCCCCATAAACCTGTAATACAATCCGATTCTCTGCCAACTGCAAAGTTCCTGTTTCCGCTATCGGTGCTAAAACAGTATTTCTATTCTTACACATCATCAAAAGCTCCTCCACGGTTTCCCGTTCCGCCTGTCCTTTTTCCATAAACAAATATTGTACAGGTATGGTTTCTACTACTTGTGAAATGCCCGAAATGTGATCGGTATCCCCATGGGAAAGAATGATTGCCTCCACATGATTCACTCCATACCAGGCCAGACAACTGACCAGTTCCCGTTGCTGCGTCCCTCCATCAAAAATAACAGTTTCTCCAGCAGCAGTCCGCAGAACTGCACAGCTGCCCTGTCCGGCATCCAAATACAGCAGTTCATCATTATCCGGCGACGCAGGCAAACTGAAATGAATCATCACAATAAGCAGTACCACCGCCGCACCATATAATTTGTATGAATATCCTTGCCGCTTCTGCAGCAAATGCCAAATCAGCATGAAAAAGCATACATATACAATCATTACTAAAATCGACGGACGTCCAATATACCAATGGCCGCTTCCTATCAGATTGGACAGCCCCGTGGTTCCCACCATCAGTAATTGTAAAAAGAGATGGGCCGGCAGAACAAAAACCACTGCACCCACAGGAAAAATAAACGCAGCAATAAAAAATAGA
>USPE01000071.1 GCA_900556545.1 uncultured Peptococcaceae bacterium
AACCGATGGACATAACTACTACATCACCTACAGAACCATTGCCTACAGCAAAGATTTGAGTGCCGGTATAGTATTTAACTACGTTATTTTTATCGCCATCATTCTTTTCTTCATAAGAGTATTTCAGAACAGCCTGAACAGTTACATTACCAATTTTGTTGGAGGTCAGGTTCATATCAAAATAGCCATCTTCTTCAACAGCATCTTTTACAGTAGAAGCAAATACTTTAGCATCTTCTGGTTTATCCAGAATTACATAACTGATAACAGCACTTGCGTTCTGTTTTGTAGCATCTTTACCTAATACTACAGTTTTACCATTTGCATCAACAATGTTAACTCTGATTTTATTATTTACATTTACTTCTGCAGTTTTGGTAGCAAATTTTAAATCTTTTGCTTCATCAGCAACGGTTATCACAGTTGTAGCAACCAGATTATAACGATCATCTACGGCTGTGATTGTGATATCGCTACCAACATATTTTTCATCGGTTTTGATTTTCAGTTCGCCAGAGCTAGCATCAAAGTTCGCGACAGCATAACCAGTAGCAGCTAAATCTACTTTACCTGTTGCATCTTTTTCTACTTTATTAGCATCTAACCAGTACAGATCGCCCAGTGTAACGGTTGCCCCAAGTTCAGCTGCTTCTGGATACTCAACAACTAATTCAACCGGTGTCTGGAATTCTTTTACTTCAATTGTAGCAGTAGCATAGTTACCATTGTTCAAGACTACTTTAAATGTGTAAGTACCTTCTACAGTGATAGCTTTGGTACTTGTTACGGTTTCGCCATCAAATGCTAAATTTTTATTTTCCAGTTTAGAACCAGCTGGCTGGTCAACAATTGCTACATAGCCATAGTATTCTTTATCACTATCAGACTCAGCAGCTTTAGTCCAACCTTCTGTAACTTTGCTTGGATCTAATTTATTGCCGTTTACATCATACATTTCAAATTCAATAGCATCAATACCGTTGCTTAAATCTTCGCTCAGGATATCAATTGGATTTTCTGGTTCATCAACGCATTTGATTGTATTAGCACCCACAGCACCAACTACAACTTCAATAGTAGCTTCAAAAGAACCGTAAGTTACATATACTTTGTAAGTGCCTTCAGCATTACCAGATACAGTAAATTTAGCCTGACCTAATGCATTAGTTACTACGCTTTCTTTAGAAGTATTGATAGCACCTACAGAACTAATTTTCAGAGTTTTACCAGTCTGTGGTTTACCAGTTTTTGCGTTAATTAATTCAATAGTTACTTCTTCTTCGTCTACGTTATTGGCAGCAATTTCCAATGCAGAAACTACATCGCCATCTTCAGCTAATACAGATTCATCGTAAGTATCAGCTTCAATTTTGTCATAGCCTTCTTTACCAACATTGGCGTTGTCAACTTTTTCTTTTTCAGTATCACCATTTACATAAACTTTGAAATCATTGTCCATGTCAACTAAGATACCCATGTCAGAAGCTTTTACTGTTGTGGTAGTAACAGTTACTTTATTATCTGCATAGTTAAATTCAGCAGCGTTAGAAATAGCACCACTTGTCATTTCTGGTTTTTCAGCAGAAACATGTACTCTGAATGTACCAGTGGAATAGAATTTAATTGCAAATGCATCTTTAGTTGTAAATTTGCCAGTTAAAGCAGTAACATTTTTAGCACCAGTTACAGCAGCAGATGTAAATTCAGTGATTACTACACCATCTTCATTGACAGCTTTTTGAACATCAGCTGTTTCTACTGGAACATTAGAACCATCTTTAGTTACCCACACATATAAATTTGTTGTGATTGTATCAGCACCAAATTTATCCAATACTCTTAAGTCGAAAGTTGCAGTTTCAGTTGCAACATCGATATCGGTATCTTCTGTGTAAGCAACGGAATTACTGTTTGCTACTGCGTTTGTATTTTCAGCAGCGAAAGCAGCAACTGGCATTAAAGTCATCATGAAGCACAGTAATGTCAGAATCGCAAATAATTTTTTGTTTTTCAATTTATTTCCCTCCTAGGATATTTCTCGGTCAGTTTTGTGTCTCGCCAGACAATCGGGAAACTCCCGATAAATGCGCCTTTTTCAGCCATGTCCGTCACTGATGGATATTCAAAACTCATGAGTTTTGGGTAAATTGGAGGTTGAATGCCGCAAAAGAAGGAAATAGGAGATTTTTTGTAAAATGGGACAGGCGGGAGGGGTAAGTGTGATGATTTTGGGGCATAAAAAAATAACAGTCAGAAAAATTTCTTCTAACTGTCATTTTTTGAAAAAATGTATGATTATACAATTCTATAGTTGTGGTTATGCCGTTTGTTGCCTACATTTGGAACATGATATCAGCAACTGCGCCTGATTGGGTGTAGGTTGGTTTTACGACAATACCGAATGCTTCAGCAATAAAACGGATGGGCACCATTGTGCGTCCTTGCTGAATGTAAGCAGGGGCATCCAATGCGGCAGCAGTATCGTTTAATGTGTAGTTGTCGCTGCCGACGGTCATTACGATGGTGTCGCCATCTTTACTGATGGTAACTTGCTGTGCGGTGCTGTCATAGCTGCACTGAGCACCAAAGATATCGCTCAGGATTCTCAGCGGCACATAGGTGCGATCATTTTGAATAACCGGAGCCGCATCCGATTGTACCACATCGTTGTTTACGATAATTTGTTTGGAGCCGATGGACATGATTACAATTTTACTGTCCTCTTTTTTTTCTTCAACAACCTGAATGATTTGTGTGCCTGTGTAGTATTTGGCGGCATCTTTCAAGCTGATAAAGGTTTGCACTTCAACAGTGCCCGGTTTATCGCAGGTAAACGCCATGGTTAATTTTCCGGTACTTTCCAGTTCGCTGTCATTTGCAGTGTGTGTGCTGACTTTGGCACCTTCCGGCTTGCTTTTGATGATGTAGCTGATATCGCCGATTGGTTGTCCGGGCGCCACAGTTCTGCCCTCTTGATCGGTAATTTGAATGTCGATGCGAGCGTTCTGATTAACGGTTACAGTATGGCTATCCTGAGCAAATGCTGCTCCTGCACCGCCAAAAAGCATGAGCAGAGCCAGCAGTATAACCACGCAGGATTTATGAAAAAAACGATTCATTTGTTTTGTGCCTCCCTATGTGATGTTTTGGTAAATTAGTTCATGGATTTATTATACCATTGTTGATTTTGTATGGGAATAATGAAATATAAGGTAATTGTGGAATTTTTGTTAAGAAAGCCCTTTTGCATTACATTATTATAAATAAAAACAGCTGCCGCGGATTGCAGCAGCTGTAGAGCGACACAAAAACTTGTATTTAGTCGAGCTGTTTTTTCAGATTTTTACATCCGTTCCGGAGCGGATACCCCCAGCATAGTCAACACATTGCGCAGTGTGATGCGGGTTGCGTTTACCAGAACCAGGCGAGCAGCTGTGAGCGCTTGGTCGTCGGTCAATACACGGCAGCTGTTGTAGAAGCTGTGGAACATGGTAGCCAGATCGGTGGCATAACGAGCTAAACGATAAGGAGCCAGTTCTTCGGCTGCATAGGCGATTTCGTTTGGCAGGTCGGCAATTTTGCGAATCAGCTCCAATTCTGCTTCTTCTTTGAGCAGAGTCAGGTCTGCTTCGGCAGCTTTTGGTGTTGGCTGTCCGGTAGCAGCCAGAATGCTGTTGATGCGAGCATGGGCATATTGTACATAATATACAGGGTTATCGCTGGATTGCTGTTTGGCCAAATCCAGGTCAAAGTCCAGATGGCTGTCCGGGTTGCGCATGATAAAAAAGTAGCGGGCAGCATCTTTACCTACTTCTTCGATTAATTCCTGTAAGGTTACATATTGCCCTGTCCGTTTGGACATGCGCACAACTTCGCCATTTTGATATAAACGCACTAACTGCATGAGCATAATGGTCAAGTTATCGGAGTCGTAGCCAATGGCATCCATAGCGCCTTTCATGCGGGCTACATGGCCGTGGTGGTCAGCGCCCCAGATATTGATGACCCGTTTGAATCCGCGGTCAAATTTATTTTTGTGATAAGCGATATCGGCGGCGTAATAGGTTGGGATTCCGTTGGAACGAATGAGCACTTCGTCTTTCTCATCGCCGAAGGATGTGGTTTTTAACCACAGTGCGCCGTCTTTTTCGTAGGTCATGCCTTTTTGGGTGAGCAGATCAACCACATCTTGAATTGCGCCGCTTTCGTGCAGAGAAGTTTCACTAAACCATACGTCATAGTCCACACCAAATTCATGCAGTCCGTTTTTGATGGCAGTGATTTTTTCATTTAATGCGGTGGCAATCATTTTCTGCTGCCGTTCTTCCTCCGGCAGGGACAGATAACTGTCGCCCACTTCAGCAATAATTCGTTTGGCAGTGTCGATAATGTCTTTGCCGTGATAGCCTTTTTCCGGGAATGGATAATCAGTATCGCCCAGTTCCTGGCGGTAGCGTGCTTCTAAGGATAAGCCCAGATTTACAATCTGGTTACCGGCGTCGTTGATATAGAATTCTTTTGTTACGTCATAACCTGCCATCTTTAACAGATTGGCCAGAGAATCGCCCAGTGCGCCGCCGCGAGCGTTGCCCATGTGCAGCAGACCGGTTGGATTGGCGCTGACAAATTCGATCTGCACTTTTTCGCCGTGGCCCAAATCCACAGAGCCATAGGCAGTGTCCTGTGCTTCTACCACCGGCAAAATGTCATATACCCAGTTTTGGGAAAGGTAAAAGTTAATAAACCCCGGGCCGGCAATTTCAACTTTCTCAATTAATTTGCTGTCTTGGTTCAGGCTGTCCACAATGGCCTGGGCAATGTCGCGGGGTTTCATTTTGGCCTGTTTGGTCAACAGCATGGCAGCATTGGTGGCAAAGTCGCCGTGAGACTTGTCTTTTGGCACTTCGATTACAAAAGCAGGCATCTGTTCAAAATGGATGCGGCCTGCTTCTTTGGCCTGGGTAATGCCCTGGCTGATTTCGCTTCTTAACTGGTCTGTAACCTGTTCAACTAAGTTCATTATTTTCATTCTCCTGTCTTTGTCAGAATCATAATATTAACATCTTCATAACTTATAATTTTACCATAGAGACGTTATTTTACACAACTTCTATTTGCATTTTGTTTTATATTTTTGTGGGAATGCAGCCGATGATGCGGTGTGCATGTCTATCAACCATTGGTTTTATTTACCTTTATGAAAAGTCTGCAAAATATTCCTTAATACTTGGTAAGAAAAAAATGGAGATTTTTGCAATCTTATTGTATAATTTAGGTGATTACTTTGTAGTTTGGTTCAGATCGAGATAAAAAGTTGCTGCTTTTTGTTCCGGTCTGTTCGTGTTCTCACCATTTTTTTACATATAGAGAAAATTAATGCCTGGGCAGTGATAGTGTGGCATTGTCCAGGAAAAAATAATCCCAAAAGGAGGAAGTGAGAACATGATATATGGTTATATGCGTGTTAGTACAGTGGGTCAGGTAAAGGGCAACAGTCTGGAAGAACAGGAACGGATTTTGCGCCAGAATGGTGCGGTCATTCTTTATCAGGATGCTTTTACCGGTACCAAAACCTCTCGTCCTAATTTTAACAAGCTGCTGGATATTTTGCAGGAGGGCGATACACTGGTAATTACCAAGCTGGATCGGTTCGCCCGCAATACAGTGGAGGGCATCAATGTGGTGCAGCATTTGCTGGAGCGAGGGGTACGGGTAAATATTTTAAACATGGGTACAGTGGATAATACCCCGACAGGAAAATTGATTTTGACAGTCATGTTAGGATTTGCGGAATTTGAACGGGATATGATTATACAGCGTACTTCGGAAGGAAAGTCTATTGCCAAAACAAAGGTTGGTTACTGGGAAGGCAGACCGCCTAAGTATGACATGGAAACTTTGATAGAAGCAGCTGAATTGCTGGAATATCACACCTATCGTCAGGTCAGTGAGATTACCGGCATCAGCAAAAGTACGCTGCAGAGGGTTAAGAAACGGTATGAAGAAGGAAAGTTTGATTGCTATGATGAAACAGAAATGATATAATAATATGATTGTATTGCAAAATCCGACAAGGAAGGGGTATTTTTTGTATGGCAAAAAAGAATAAAGGCGCAGGAAAGGCTGTTAAAAAAGGTCCTGCTGCGCAAACAATACAACTGGGTGTGAGCTTGTTTGTGCCATTGATTTTGGTGCTGGGTATCATTCCGTTAATTGTACAGATGCGGTTGGTTCCGCTGGCACCGGAAGTGCAGGTTTTTTGGACACAGGACTACGCTGCTGACTTTTTCTCTTATTATAAATCAAAGGCCATTATCTTGGCAGTGATTTACATGCTTTGCGTATTTGGTTATTACAAGGCGCAGGGATTGAAAGATAAGTTGATTAACAATAAGTCGTTGTACATCTATTTTGGGGCAACTGCGGTATTTGCATTATTTGCGCTGCTGTCTACAATGTTATCCGACTATAAGAGTGTTGCAGTGTGGGGCGGTCCGGAACGCTGCGAAGGGATTATCATGGTTCTGGCCTATCTGGTAATCATGCTGTATGCACTGTGGGCATATTTGCACAAACCGGAGTTTAAATATATTGTGCTGCCGCTGGGCGTATTAACCTTGATTACCGGTATTTTGGGTGTATTCCAGTTTTGGGGGCATGATATCTTCTTCACCAAGTTTGGCCAAACGCTGATTATTCCGGAAGTATATCGTTCCCAGGGGGAACTGGAGTCCCTGTTTGAAAAAGGGAAAATTTACGGCACCATGTATCATTACAACTACATGGGCAGCTTTGGCGCTATGATGACACCGCTGTTTTTGGTGCTGACACTGTTTTTAAAGGAGCGCAAACAACAGATTTTTTGCGGTGCAATGACCATTATCTCTTTGTTTGTGCTGCTGGGCAGTACCTCCCGTGCCGGTATTATCGGTTTGGTTTTGGCAGCAGTCTGTTTCCTGATTTTCTTCGGCAAAAAGCTGATGCAGCATTATAAGGCAACTTTAGGCTGTGTGGCATTGCTGGTCGTTTTTGTATTTGGTGTAAACATGGTTACCGGCGGTTTGGCGCTGGCCCGTATCCCCAGTTTGCTGAACGATATGAAGGCGCTGGTATCCAGCAGTGATGTGGATTATCATGATGAAATTCCGGTGCGCCATATTGATTTGCAGCAGGATACAGCTACCTTTACCTTTCAGGATGGCACGCTGACAATTCAGAAAAATAGCAATCATCAGCCTGTGTTCACTACCGGCGATGGACAGACATTAACTGCGCCGGGCGAGGATTGCAGCCTGACAGCCGGTAATTACAAAATGGAGCTGCAATATGTGCCGATTAATGATGTCAATACACCGTTCCTTGGTATTTATTTGGGTGATAAGATTGAGTTTATTTTGGGGCTGTATGATGAAGGATTTGCCTTTGTGGACAGCCGTATGAATAAAATTGCTTATGAGGAAGCGCCGTCTATCGGTTTTCAGGGAAAAGAAAAGCTGGGTTCTGCCCGCGGCTATATCTGGTCCCGCAGTTTGCCGTTAATGATGGATAGTTTGTTGATTGGGCAAGGGCCGGATACATTCTTTGCTGAGTTTCCGCAAGGCGATTTGTTAGGAAAATTATATGCGTATGATTCGGCGCAGACCATTGTAGATAAGCCGCACAATTTGTATCTGCAGATTGGTATCAGTGAGGGCGGTATTGCGCTGGCAGCATTTTTGGTAATGATGATTGCCTATCTGGTTGACAGTTTCCGCTTATACGCGCTGCGCAGAGAGTATACTGCACAGCAGATTGCCGGTGTGGCGGTAGCATTGGCTGTTATTGGCTATTTGGGCGCTGGGTTCTTTAATGACTCTATCGTCTCTGTTGCTCCTATCTTCTGGGTGTTGTTTGGTGTAGGGGTTGCTATCAATCAGATTAACAAGAAACAACCGTCAACAGAGAATGAATAATAGGATCTATCACACAAAATTTTTGTAATTGTTGTCGTTTCGTTATCGTAAAAAATGAATTAGGATATGTTGTATGCAACAGAGGCTGTCTCCTTGTGAGACGGCCTTTTTGCGGTTTTGGTGGTAACTATGGAGTTGTAGTGGCCTTTTGGATGGAGGATTTTATTGATACTGTAGTGCAACACTCGCCGGCTGTATTGCCGCTATTGCATATATGCAAAAAAACAGAAGCATCTGTTTTCCAAAATGCTTCTGTCCATAGTAATCATATTCTATTTATAATTTTACAACGTCTGGGTTATTCTATAGCAATACACAATCTTATGGGATATGAATTGGCCATGCCATGCCAATTGAGCAAACCTATGTCTATCCCTGCACCAGCTTCATAAATTCGCTTTCACTCATATTAGCCTTTCTGGCCGCATCTACAGGCTCCAGCAATTGTTCATTTACCAACGAAACCAGCGTTTCCAATGTACCGACAGTTTTGCCTTCTTTTATACCTTCCTTCAAGCCTTCTGCCTTCTGCTGTTCTCCATATTCCTTAGCCCGCTTTTGGGCATATTCCTCTACCAGCTTACACATAGACTCATCTCCTAGTATAATAATGATGTAGTCAAAAACGACTACTTGATTAATTAGTTTCTACACAGATAACAAAAGAAGGTGTTCTTCCTTCATCAGATGTTATCCATAATAATCATCATGTCTGACGGTTCCTGATA
>USPE01000072.1 GCA_900556545.1 uncultured Peptococcaceae bacterium
TGGCTGGGCGACCTATAATGGGGATCATATGTCTATGTACGGCGTGAACGGCTCCATTCCCAAAACACTGGTACGCCATATTGTACGTTATGCGGCAGACACCACCGACAATGCCAAATTGCAGGCTACACTGCTGGATATTCTGGACACACCGGTCAGCCCTGAACTGCTGCCTGCCCAGGACGGTCAGATTGCACAGAAAACAGAAGATTTAGTAGGCCCTTATGAGCTGCACGATTTCTTTTTGTATTACGCAGTGCGCTGGGCCTTCTCGCCAAAAAAAATCTATTATCTGGCTCAGCAGGCCTTCGCCGGTATTTATCCAAACGAAGTGATTTTGCACTGGCTGCGTACCTTTTTCCGTCGGTTCTTCAATCAGCAGTTTAAGCGTTCCTGTCTGCCTGACGGCCCTAAAGTAGGCTCCGTTGCTTTGTCCCCTCGCGGCGACTGGCGCATGCCCAGCGATGCAGTATCAGCTTTGTGGCTGGCAGAAATTGATCAGCTGAAAGCGTAAGTATGATTTCATACAAAATGCACTTTCTATAATAACAAAGAGGCCGGATTGACAGCTGTTGTTTCCCATCGAGTATCATACCTGATGGTATCAACAACCTGTTCTCCAGCCTCTTTACTATGTTCCATATTTTCATGTTTCCATATTTGATTGGCAGGATAAAACCAATACTTCCCCTGCCGTAAGTTTTTGCGCAGCCCCGGCGGAAACCAGAACGATTTCCAAGATTGTGCAGATAGCATCTTTTTGCGATTGACAAACTTTGAACCTAAACAGATAACCAATAACGCAATAACAAAATAAACATCAACACTGAACATTACCCTGATCTCCAATTGGCAATGGCAAGGCCGCGCCGGAACAACTGATTAAAGCTGCACATCCAAATCAAATGTTTTAGTCTGATTGGTCAGATCCAACGCCAGCTGAATATCGGTAATCTGCTGATTGATAATCTGATAATCGGCCTGAATCTCTGTCAAATCATAATTGATGCAATTATATTCCACCAAATTGCTGTGTCCATAGTTGGCGATCCGCTCTTTTTCTAAGCGGCGGCGCATCATATCCAGTGTGCTCTTTCGCTGATTCAGCTGCGCCATCTGCACCAATGCCGTATCAATGGTAATCCCCAGCCCGTCCAATACGGTGGTGCTGTTAAACACATTTAATGCATGCTTTACTGTACGAATCTTTTCTTCAATTTCCAGCAATGTCTGCGCCGTTTGGCGATAATCATAATCAGGCACAATGGGTTCCATACCTTCGCTGACAATATAAGTAGCGGCTGCATTCTCCTGAGACAGCAAAAACTGCTTGTCATCCTCCAGCTTGCGCAGCAATTTATTGGCGCCGGCCGATGTTATCATCATGGTTTCATTCCTCCTCTATCACTGCTAAAAGAAAAAAGCCTGTCTGCTCATAATATCCATACGGCAAAATAACGCAAAATCGAGGAGTTTTTCTTACATGCTCATTATCCCTGCATGCGTTCCGCAATCACACGTTATTTTGTACAATAAGCAGTGGCTTTTTATCATACAATTCATACTATTCTATTAATTCTGACAACATTAAATGCCAATGGGCTTTACTTTAATGTGCTGTAAATAGTTACTTCCTACATCTACCTGACTGTATCCAATCTGTACCAGCCAGTTTACGGCTTTCTGCAGAACCATAACTGTCATTCCAACACCTGCACCTAATTCATGATAGATCGCATTCTGATGTTCTTCTGACAAAGACACGATCTCTCCCATCTGACCCATCGGCAATTCCTGTAATGTTAAAATATCCTGCATAAAAACACCTCTTTGTATCAATTTATGCAACTGCTCTGCTGACCGATACAGCCAGCAGAGCTGCATGCTTTATTCCTCTGTTTTCTCTGCTTTTTCTTCTTTTACTTCCGGTTCCTCAATTGCTTCTGTAGGGACAGCTTCTTCCGCCTGTTCCATTTTTGCAGCTTCTTCCAAAATAAAAGCATCTTCTTCTGCTTCTTCGGTGACACAAGCTGTAGATGCGTCCTCTTCCGGTTCTGCAACAACCTCTTCTACTTCGATTTCCGGTTCTTCCTCATCAACAACCGCTGCTGCATTCTCCTGATCTCCCAGCAAAGAAACGGTGGCCAAATCCAGCAGATCCTGCAATTTTCCGCTGCGCAAAGCAATTTTGATTTCTTCCTTACCGATAATCTGTCCCGGCCATACAATCACGTTGCCTTCTTCATCCAGCACAGGTTTTTCTACTGTCAGATTATCCAACTGCGCAACCAGATCTGCCGCCAGAATATCTTCCGGTTCTTCTTTGCGATTGATTTTACTTTTAATACTTTCGGTATCAATATTTTTTACCCATTCCCGCATATCGCAAAACAGATTTTTTGCTTCATCACTAAAACGGTCGATAAAACGATCTGTCTGCTCTTTAAAACGCTCGCTGGTTACTTCGTCTTTTAGCTTATTAAAACCATCTTCTACTGTTTTGGTCAGGCTGTCAATAGCACCTTCCATACCGGCAGACGCTTTTCCTTCACCGGTATGCTGTTCAAAACCGTCTTCATCAAAGGAAATACCTTCGCTGGAATCAATTTCTTCCAGAACTTCGTCCATCGCTTTCCAATCACCATAAAATTCTTCCGCCGGCACATGAAAATCTTCTGCGCTGATATTTTCAGCTGCAACCACCACATCTTTCCCAAAGCTGACCAGTTTTTCACCAGGCAGGATACCTCTGCCGCCAACCAAAGTTTCTACCAGTTCGCCTTTGATCACAATTTCAGCAACCTGACCGGTTTCCGCATCAAAAGCCAACTCCTCTACACGGCCCAGCAAATTCCCATCGGCAGTAATCACATTTTTACCCAGCCCGTCACGCACTTCTGCACAAACAGAACCATCAACGCCATTTAAAGTAATGGTAGCGCCAAAGGCTTTTACATTTTCAAAAGGCACAATATTCACATTGCCCATAAATTTCTTTTCTTTTACTTTTAATCCGGCAACCTTATTATCCGGTGTCAGCGCAACGCCGCAAACTTTGCCAACCATTGTTCCATCTGTCAGATTCAGAATGTCTTTTCCCATGATACTGCCGATATTAATCAAAACTCCCATAAGAATACCTCCTCAAAATTTCCTGCAAAATTATACATTGGCTTTCTTTCTTTCTTTTTTCAGCTTTCTTTTATAGACAAACTGCGAAATCTGAATTCCGATTTCATATAAAAGCAGCATAGGTGCCGCTAAACATAACTGACTGACAATATCCGGCGGTGTCAGCAGCGCGGCTAAAATCAAAATAACCAACAACACATATTTTCTGTTTTTCTTCAGCAAATCCGGTGTAATAATTCCCACCATGGTTAAAAAATAGGTTACCATCGGAATTTCAAACACCAAACCAAAGGGAATCAAAAAACCCAATACAAACGACATATAAGAGCTGGCCGTAATCATAGGGGTAATATCCGGCCCCGCCAACCGAATCAGCGTAGACATCACCGGCTGCAGTACCAGGAAATAACCAAAACAAACACCGCCTACAAACAAGGCCACCCCAAAAAACATCATAATAAAAAACACTTTTTTTTCATTGCTGTACAACGCCGGCAAAACAAAACGCATAATCTGCCAGATAATCACCGGACTGGCCAGCACACAACCGCCCAGCAAAGCTATTTTTAACTGAAACAAAAACCCTTCTGTAAATTGGGTAATCACCAACTCATGATTTAAGGACTGCTGAAAAGGCCCCATAAAAACATCTGTCAATTGCTGCTGAAAAAACGCAACACATATAATCATACCCAAAAACAACGCCAACACAATACGGATAACCCTTGTGCGTAATTCTTCTAAATGTTCCATGATCGGCGCGTATTTCTCATCCATATTATAATTTCACCAACTTCTAGCGGCAACCCTGCATTGCCCGATTGTCTTTTATCAAATTGTAACCATATCTACAAGCTTGTGTGCTACACTGGTTTGTGGAACTCTTTCTTTTACTGCTTTTTAACCGAATCGTCCAAATCAACCTTCACTGCATCTTTAATGTCTGTCTGGATGTCCTGGATAGTGGCTTTAATATCCACAGCATCTTTTACTTCCTGCACATCATTTTTAATATCGTTTACTTCTTTTTTGATATCTGCATCAATATTATTGATTGCGCCCTTAAACTCCCGGATGGTTTTTCCTAAAGTTTGCCCTAATTCAGGCAGTTTACCCGGCCCAAAAATAAGCAAAGCAACCCCAAGCACCAGCAAAAGCTCTGTCCAGCCAATATTTAACATAAAAAGACCTCCATCTTGTGTGTTGTATTGTGCCAATCCATGCGCTGCATAAAAAATCTATCTGATACGTAGTATTCTATACAACCCGCTTGATTATATCACATCTTTTGTTTTTTTTCCAGAATGGCGGCCTGAAAAATACCG
Source organism: uncultured Peptococcaceae bacterium (assembly GCA_900556545.1). Classification (GTDB taxonomy): domain Bacteria; phylum Bacillota; class Peptococcia; order Peptococcales; family Peptococcaceae; genus UBA7185. The sequence continues at coordinate 4,458 of USPE01000072.1, forward strand.
GCGACTGTTTAAAATATTTTTTAAAAGCTTTACATAAACTTCATAATGCCATTACAAAAAAGTATTATACTTTATTTATCGATTGGAGGAATCGCAATGCCATCCAATTTTGCTCACTATTTATTTGGGCAACAGCTTATTCCCAAACTGCCTGACTATTTACAGGAAGTAATCAGGCCTAACTTAAAACTATATCAAATTGGGCAGCATGGTCCCGATATTATTTTTTACTATCGTCCCTTTTTGCCCAACTCGGTATCGCGGGTAGGATTTCAGATGCATAAATTTCCATCTCGTTATTTTTTCGCCCAGGCAAGAGATACCGTTGCTTTACAACAGCAGGATCCCCAGTTATTGGCTTACACGCTAGGATTCCTCTGCCACTTTATCTTGGACAGTAATTGCCACGGTTACATCTATGAACGGTTAAAAACCTGTAAAATTTCTCATGTAGAAATGGAAACTGAATTTGACCGCATGCTGATGGTGCAGCAGCATATTGATCCGCTGAACACCAATGCAACCGAGCATTTACCGGTAGATATATCTTTGTGTGAACTGATTTCGCAGATTTTTATTCCGCTAACACCGGAACAAATCTATTACGGATTGCGCAGCATGAAATTTTACCATCGACTGCTTGTCAGCCCTACGCCGTCCAAACGATACACCATTAGCCGAATTCTCCGGCTAACCCATACAGAACAGCTGCTTGGCGGTCTGATTGTAAATCCTGTACCCAATCCCGCTTGCAAAGAAAGCAATAAAAAACTGATGGAATTGTATCAGTTTTCGCTGGAAGAAGCCGTCTCCGTAATGATAGAATACTACAGCAGTTTCTTCACCGGCGAACCGCTCAGCGAGAGATTTGACCGCACATTTCAGGCTTAAACGTCCTGATTCCAATATCTGTTTTGCTGCTCTGTAAAAGCCGTTCTATATTATTTTGTTAGTTCCATCTTTTTTATCGTATATATGTCCCCCAGAAGCCGGAATGTGTGCAGACATTCCGGCTTCTCTCCGTATTTCCGGATTGTTTTTTTCGTAGCTTCTTTTCACACTTTCTGCAATATGCTATAATTTCCCCAGATGATTCTTACAAACAATGATACAAAATCATACAAAAAAGGATGATACACGATGACAAAAAATTATTTTCCCCAGTTGGACTTAGAACAGTTTTGGGATGATGACGAGCTGGCATTAGAGGAATATGTAGACGAAGCGCCGGACGATCTTTTAATTGCGTCCATCGAAAACGAACTGGGCTATAAACTGCCCGATTCTTATATTGCGCTTATGAAGCAGCACAACGGCGGCATTCCTTATGCCACCTGTTACCCATTGCCGGAAGAAGACGAGCAGGATGACTTAGATTATGTAGAAATTACCGGATTTTTGAATATCGGCCGCAAAAAAATGAACTCTTTGTGCGGTGCTGCCGGCAACAAATTATTCAAAGAAATCTGGCATTATCCTGATTACGGCGTTTATATCTGCGATTGCCCTTCGGCAGGATTTGACCTGATTTTGTTGGATTACCGGCAATGCGGTACAGATGGAGAGCCTTCTGTGGCTTATGTCAATATGGAAACTTCACAAATTATTACTCTGGCGCCGGATTTCGCCACTTTTGTGCAGGGACTGACCGAGGAAGAAGAGCTCATCTCCTTGGAGGAGGAGCTGGCTTATCAGATTCAAATTGTTGAGGAAGGCGCATTTTCGCCATTGTTGGCAAAAATTTGCCGAAATTGCGGTATTCCGCAGGCAGAACAGTGGGTGCGTTCCGCTGCCAGACAAATTGTAGAAGAAAAAGGTTATTTCGCTTTACACGAAGATGCCCATTCCTGGCTTTTATATGATTTGCAATACATGCTTTACAGCTTTGCCTTTCCACGGGCGTCGTTTAAACAATATCTGCATGATTATCCACTAATCCTTGCAGAGGACGGACTATTTTCCACCAATGGATATGCGCCGGCCTTTGTGGCAGATTGGATGGAAACCAGAATTTCCGAAGGAAAATTAAAGCAGGCCGGTAAAATGATCGGTCAGAAAAATTGTCTGGTGTTCACCACCGAAGCCATGGAAGCTATCGTGCAGCAGTGCAAAGAAATCCACAGCCGTTATCTGGCATAAGGTGGTTTGTCCATCTGAAAATTTTAGGAAAAATAGGACATGTTATCATACTGCCCTGCTTTCTTTCTTGCTGCAGCCGGTAATGAAAAGATACGCCAGACATCTTCAATACAAACAAAATAAATCCATTCAGTGGACAGAAGCAGACATCTTCCGTCCACTGAATCTGTTTTATCGGCACAACTATATCACACTTTCACTCTGTTGTTTTAAATTATGGTTCGTTCTCTTTTCCATATCTGCACCTGCAATCTCATCATAGATGTGCAGCAGCTTTTCCCCTGTTTTTTGAATAGAGAGATCTTCGGCAATCTGCCGTCCGGCCTGCGTCAAATCAGCTGCATCACCATTCAAAATCTCACACGTTTTTTGGTAAAAGGAATCTATATCCCCACTTTTATAAACAGTTTCGCCATCCCTGAGCCAACCTTCATATACCGGAATATCCCGAAGCAATACCGGAACCCCGCATGCAAGTGCCTCCAAAACAACGATACCCTCTGTTTCCTCATAACTCATAAAACAAAACAAATCGCATCCACAGTAGGCATCCCGCAATTCCTCTCTCCCTACATAACCGGGAAACAACAAATTGGCCGGCGCATTTTTAATAGCATTGCAGATCTCCAAAGGAACTAGATTCAGATTCGTATATCCAAACCAGAAAAAGCGGGTTTCCGGCATACTGCGGGCCAAATTGATAAAATCAAGAATCCCTTTTCGCGCAATGTAATGACCCACAGAAAGCACAGCTTTATCGTTATCCCCAAGTTGATATTTCTTTCGGAAAGCATCACGATACTGTTTACGAAAAGCAAAAAAATCTGTATCAATTCCATTAGAAAGCACAGAAATGGGCTTTCTAATCCCATAACTCAAAAGCAACTTTTTAGAATATTCCGTAGGGGTGATAATAACAGTTCCCGTCTCATAACAAACTTTAATCCATTTCTTAAAAAGCGGAGCAACTGCATTGGACAGCCGAAAAGAATTACAAAAATCCTCCTTTGTGGAATGGGCATAATATATCACTTTCTGTCTCCGCAATCTTGCCAGTAACGCCATAAATAACGAATCCGGAAAAATTGTGTTGATATGTATCAGCACAACATCCCGATCATTCTCATATGTGTTTTCCATCTGGACACTGTCCAGCATCGCTTTTTGGTGATACAGTGCCTGCCCAACACCGCTTTTTTCCACCAACTTTAAAGAACCGGTATATAATCGCACTTTCATTTTTATCGTCCTCCAAATATCATCGGAATATGAGTAAATACTGCCATAAGCCCCATACTGTAAAGAGCAATGGCAAAGGGTTTTCCCAACAAAATAATGGCTACAAAATGCGGCAATGCCATTCCGGTAGTTCCTGCCAAATAGCACAAAAAATCATCAGGTGCAGCCGGCAAAAAGATTGCCAGCGTAAACATCTTGGCAAAGCGATTTTTTTCGGCAGTCCAAGTTTCATATTTAGAAATCAGCTTCTGACTAAAAAAATACTGCAAAATCGGTTTGCCAAAATATCTGGCTACCAAAAATGCCAGAATAGAGCCAATGCAGATCCCAATATAGTTATAAAGAAAGCCTCTCCACGTTCCAAACAAAAGGATTCCCGCAAGACAACCAATTCCGCCGGGCAACACAGGTACAACAACTTGTACCGCCTGAAAAACAACAAACACAAATGCTCCGGCAATTCCAAAACCCGCAATAAAAGTTTGCAGTTTATCCTGCGAAGAAAAAATTCCGGTTTTCCAACCATAAATACACAAAGCTATAGACACAATAAAACTAACAAAAGAAATTATTTTAAAAACCGTTCGTCTGCAATGCTCTGTCATATTTATCTCCTTCTATTCTCAACAAAAGATCTTATTTTTTCTACATGTATAACTTTTCAGATGCCCCTTTCTTCGGAATCTTTCAATATAGAACTTACTTGTTATCTCTCGAATAAAACCGCACCATCCGAAACCGATTGTAACTGTCCAACCGTTGTTCCTG
>USPE01000073.1 GCA_900556545.1 uncultured Peptococcaceae bacterium
TCTTTGGCGATAAGCAGAAGATAGAGGACAGCGAGGGAGAAATCTCTCGCTGTTTTTTGTAGTTAAAATCGTATTGTTATGTAAATCTTAAAAGAAATGGTTTCGTATTTTGCGGAACGCTCTGGCTTGTTATATAGTGAGAGGATTTGTTTGCTTAAACAGATTGAACACGTTGTACTCTATGGATAAATTGGAAAATAGATAAACATGGAAGATGGAACATGTTGAATAGGATTCACTATCGTGGCTACAATGAAAAAGCTATGTTAGAAATTTGTGTAAAACAACATATTTTAAGTGTAATAAAAAATACTGCCTGATATCAATCAGGCAGTATTTTCTTTATAAAGCATATGTGTAATATATTTTTTATAATCATTATTTTATTAAAATGGAGAATGTGTACCGCTTTGTTCAAAATTATCGCAATCGTCAGTAACTTCAGGACAAACAACAGGTTTTTTGAAGCTGTAAGTTGGTTTGTTGATTGTGCCAACTACTTTCATTAAAATAATGTTAACAATACCAAGTCCCAAACACATTAATGCTACAGTTGGCATGAAATTCATATTTCCGATCAAAGCTTCAATGATGAACGGAACAATTAATGTACCGGGAATCATAGCTGCGTTCATAGCACCCATTTCAGTTGCAGCTGTAGTGCGCAAGTTAGGGTCAACGATACGGATTAAGGCAACACCACTTGGACAGGTACCGGTTAAACAGCCCCATAACCCTAATGTACGTTCAAAATCGCAGCTGCCACCGATACGAGGGCCAAAGTAAAAAGTTACTGCTAAAGTGAAAATACCAACTACCACACACATAACCATCATAGGAACTAACCATTTACCAATAACGGACATCTGTACAGCCATGAAAGCGCCGACGATCAAGAAGTCTGTTGTACAACCGGTAATTCTAGCCTGTAGAATATCATCGTGATATTGTTTTACGTTTAACTTACCCATTGCCCATTTTACGATGTACGCTACAAACAACCCAACGAAGAATGTCATAGAGCCCATTGTCTGAACAATACTGATGTCAATCATCATGATTAATTTCTGTACATATAATGTGATAACAAATGTTAAACCAACTAAAGCCATGTGAAAAGCCAGTACGTCGATATTACCATTATAAGTGGTGATTTTACCACAATTTTCGGTTTGTTCTTCAGGTTTGTAAATACCTTTTAAAACGGAAATACTTAATTTTTCAGGATGAGAAGCAATCCCTTTTTTTAAACCGATTTTAGCCAAAGGAACCCCAACTAAAAATGCAAACAAGAACCCAATTACGGAATACGTGATAGCGACCTGACCAGCACCTGGCAATGCGCCTGCAGCTTCAATCTGAGCCCCAAAGGCTGCGGACTGACCAGGACCTTGACAAAATGCGAACTGAATCAATGCACCATATCCGGCATCCATATCAAAGAATCCGCCGATTGCAGCCACTGTAATGAAACCTACAATTGGTGTGAAGCAGTACATAGCACCCCACAATAAACCCATCCCCAAAGAACCTTTTACCATTTGTTTTGCTGTTTCACCGGAGGATTTGCCTTCTTCCTTTGGAGTAGCCGTTAACCCGATAGAGATAAAGGATAATGTAAAGAAGAAACCAACAATTGTGTTACACATGTTTGAATCAATACCAGTAGCAGTTACAAAAGCAGGAATGTTCATTAAAATAAAACCAATAATCCCACCGATTACGCTGGCCGGCATCAGAATATTGGCTAAAAACGGAATCTTAGCTCTAAGAATCATCCCAACCAAAAGCATAATACCAATCCACGAAAACGCTACCATTGCACTCATAATAAAAACCTTCTTTCTGAATATAAATTTGAGATAGTATTAAGTTGTTTAGATGATAAATCAAATTTCTACCAGAGAAGTTAGTCCTATTTCTAAAATTAAAAATAAAAACGAAAACTTAGATAAAAAAGAACAAATGACTTCTACAAAGCAAAATAAGATTTTTTAATCTAAACCATAACTTCTGCTCTTAGAATACAACATAGAAAGGATAAACACAAATATATATTTGCTTAAATTATTTTGCATAACGATTTATGAAATGTTATAATTGTCTGGAATGAAATGTCAATCTGAAAAGGGAGGAATGCTTATGTTATTATCACAGTTGAAATATTTTCAGGTTGTAGCACAATATCAACATATTAGCCGTGTGGCGGAGGAATTGCACGTTGCGCAGCCTGCATTAAGCGCGACCATTGCAAAACTGGAAAAAGAATTAGGTGTCCCCTTGTTTGACCGGCAAGGTCGTAATATTGAACTGAATTATGCAGGAAAACATTTATTGGAACATGTTGATTTTATATTTGAACAATTGACAGCGATGGAAGAATCGCTGGAAAAAACAAAAGAATTTTTAGAAAATGAATTTACTCTTTCTGTGAGTAATAGCATGTTTTTGAATGGTTGGCTGCAGCAGTTTGTGTTAGCAAACCCTAAAATACGGCTTCGGCAAAAGATGCTCAGCGAAAATCAGATGCTGGAGGCTTTACTGGATGAAAGCGTGGATGTAGCTTTGGGCGAATTTGAAACGGTTCCGCCGGGGATTACACGAAAAACCGTTATTGAAGATGAATATGTGATTATCATTCCGCAAAGTCATCCGTTGGCAGCAAAAGAAACTATCTACTTTGAAGATATTCAACACGAGGATATTATAGCACTTCCGTCTAATACAATTTTTAAAATTGCGGATAGAATTTTTGCACAACGGGATTGTAAGCCCAACATTGTGTTTGAGGGAAATCAGAGAATGATGAACAAAGTGATTCAATTGGGCAAAGGCCTTTTGTTTGCTTCTCAACAGATGCTGTACGCGCCATATTCTTTTAGAAAACAATTTCCATCCGAGCTGCCTGCAGATTTAGTACCTGTTGTTGTACAGGCCATTGCTGATTTGGACTGCCAATGCAAGTTTTCCCTTTGTTGGAAAAAAGATCGGGAACTTCCGGTTATGGCGCAGAAATTTATTGATGCCATGGAGTACGATTATCCCAAATACAAAGATGATGAAGAATACTTAAAAGACAAAACTATGATGATGTCCATTGTCACTTGAATACGTTTACTTGAAAAGTGATATTACAGTGCTTTATGGTGAAAACAATATAGAAAATAAAGGGTGATAGTATGAACCTGCTGCAGTTAGAATATTTTCAAGAAGTTGCCAGGCAAGAATCCATTACAAAGGCGGCAAAAGTATTAAATATTTCCCAGTCTGCCTTGAGTATTATGATGGGCAAACTGGAAGGGGAGCTGGGTTACCCGCTTTTCATACGAAAAGGACGGAATATCAGTATTACACCTTACGGGGAGCGGGTTGTCTATTATAGCTATATTTTGCTCAATAAAATGGAGGACATCCAACGGGAGTTTCAGGAACTGCGAGGCGAAGAAGCAGAAAAGAAAATTTCGTTGGGGGTTACCGACAGCAACTATTATGGCGACTGGGTTATTGACCTATTGGAAGATTTTCCTGATTTAAAATTGAATGTGTTACAAATGTCCCGAGAGGAAATTTACGAAAATTTATTGACCGGAAATCTGGATTTCGGTATTTCTAATGGTATGGAATATCATAGTCAGTTGGATTCACAAATGTTGTTTAGTCAACCGTATCAGTTGTTGGTGTTCCAAGATCATCCGTTGGCGAAAAAAAGGCGGATTACTGTGGAGGAACTGGCCAAAGAGCCATTGATTTCACTGCCGCCGTCCCATAAAGAACGATTAATTGATAATCTTTCTTTAGAATTGCATTTTCGGCCTAACATTATTTTTGAGGGCAATTCGGATATTATGATAGAGATGTTTCATGCCCGTGTAGGTAGTATTTTGACCTGCGCTCATAATCGTAAGCAGTGGATGAAGCTGCCGGCAGAAAATTATGCAGTTTTAGATATTGATGGTGCTGCCAAACGATATGAAATGTATTTATTGTGGTCCAAGCATCGATATTTATCAAAGTGGGCCAATGCGTTTCGTAATTATGTGCTGGACTATTATCATGTTTAATATAATAATATAAATGTAAAAATGGCTATATTCTTTTGTTTTTTTGTTAAAACAGAGGAATATAGCCGTTTTTAATATAAATGGATAAATTTATACTTGTAATACTATTTGATAAAAATATATATTCGGTTATATGATGTTGTATAGGGATGGGAGCAAATACCTTAATAAAGATATATTTGTTATCGTTCGGAAAAGTTGTCATAATAAAAACAGCAAAAGAAATATGATAAGATAACATTTTTATACTTTATGATAGAAAGGATGAATGAATATGGAACAACTTTTTTACAACGGCGACATTATCACCATGGAAGACCCAGCAGACAAACCTGAGGCTGTACTGGTGCGCAACGGAATCATTGCTGCTATAGGTACATTGGCAGAGGTAGAAGCAAAGGCAGGTGCTGACTGTCAAAAAGTAGATTTGCAGGGTAATACACTGATGCCATCATTTGTTGATGCCCATGGACACGTTAGTATGACTGTGCAATATATGGCTATGGCTGATTTGTCTTCAGCAGAAAGCTTTGAAGATATTGTGCAGCTGATGAAAGAATTTCAACAGCAACAGGATTTAACCCATGGTGAATACTTATTTGGTTATTCTTATGACCATAACTTCTTAAAAGAACAAACCTATCCAACCAGAGATATTTTGGATCAGGTTTCTGCAGAAGTGCCGGTTGTTATTTGGCATACATCTGCTCACATGGGTGTGGCAAACTCAAAAGCATTGGAGATAATGGGGATTGATGAGAATACGCCGGATCCGGAAGGCGGTTTGATAGCCCGTTATCCAGGAACACAAACCCCAAATGGATATTTAGAGGAAACGGCATTGACTCCGTTGCGTGAGTTGCAGGCAAAAATGAAAATGGATCTTTATAAACAGCTGGAAGAAGCGCAGATGAAATACATCCGCCATGGCGTTACCACTGTGCAGGATGGCGCTGCTAACAGTATGACCGTAAATCTTTGCCGCCAAATGGCCAACGAAGGCAGACTTTTGATTGATATGGTTGCATATCCGGCGTTGGGGTTTGACAAAGATCCTAGCGCAGTTCTGCAAAACAATCGGGATTGTGTGCGGCAATATGTAAATCGATTTAAAATCGGGGGTTATAAGCTGGTTTTAGATGGTTCGCCGCAAGGAAAAACAGCGTGGATGACCAAACCGTATGAAAATTCCGGCGATTATTGCGGTTATCCCTGGATGAAAGATGAAATTGTGGAAGGCGGCATCCGAACAGCGCTGGCAGACAACCAGCAAATTTTGGTACACTGTAATGGTGACGCCGCCGGCGATCAATTTTTAAATGCGTATGAAAAAATGCTGGCAGAAAGTGATAATCCTAACAAAGAAAATTTGCGTCCGGTTATGATTCATTGCCAAACTGTTCGGGAAGATCAGCTTGACCGCATGCAGAAAATGAAAATGATTCCATCTATTTTTGTAGCCCATGTCAATTATTGGGGCGATGTGCATCTCAAAAACTTTGGGCAGGAACGGGGCAGTCGTGTTAGTCCTGTACGGTCTGCGTTGAATAGAGGTTTGGTTTATAATTTTCATACCGATACGCCGGTAGTGCAGCCGGATATATTCCATTCTATCTGGGCGGCTGTGAATCGAATTACCCGCAATGGTGTTTTATCAGGGCCGGAACAGAGAATTGATGTGTATGATGCACTGAAAGCAGTCACTATCAATGCTGCGTATGAATATTTTGAAGAAGATCAAAAAGGCAGTATCAAGCAGGGGAAACGGGCAGATTTGATTGTTGTAGATGAAAATCCGTTGAAAGTAGATCCGATGCAATTAAAAGATATTACCGTATTGGCTACCATAAAAGATGGGCAGCTGATATATAGCAGATAACATAAAGTAATAGAATAAACACCAGTTTCTTGCACAGAGGCTGGTGTTTTTGTATGTAAATTTTTGAAAAAGAAATACTAAGAATGGAAATATTTTTTCGTAAAAAGAATATTGACAAGCAGGAAAAAACGATTATAATGAATATATGAATTGATGTTCATATATTGAAGATAAAAGAGGTGTGACAGATGGAGAAAGTTTATCTCATTCAAGGACTGGATTGTGCCAATTGCGCAGCCAAATTAGAACGACATTTAAAAGAAATAGCCTATTTTGATCATGTAATTATTGATTTTATGGCGCAAAAGCTGATTCTTACAGTAAAAGATGAAATGCAGCTGCATTCTGGCCTGGAAGAAGCAAAAAAAGTTATTAATCACATAGAACCAAATGTTACAATCACAGAAAAAACAAAGAAGCAAAAAATCAGTCACTCTAATGCGGCAACTACAAACCATGTTCACAGCCATGGAGAAGCCTGCGGTTGTGGGCATGACCATAGTCATGAAGAACACAGCCATGGAGAGCATAGTCATGCTGTCCGGTCTGAGCAAATGGTTTCAAAACCCGGAAAATTAGAATATGTATATCTGATAAAAGGGTTGGATTGTGCCAACTGCGCTGCTAAATTAGAACGAAATCTGCGGGACATCCCTCAGCTTGCCGATGCTACCATTGATTTTATGGCACAAAAGTTAATTTTACGGTTAAATAACAGCAATGACTTGGAAACTGTATTGACAGAAGTGCAAAAAGTGATTGAGCGAATAGAGCCAGGTGTAACCATCACCGAAAAAACAAAAAAGACAAGAGTTGCCCAAGAGCCAACTGGCACAGATAATTCGGCAGATGGGCAGTTTGCACAGCAGTTAGATAAAAGTAAAAAGAAAGCGGGCAAATTTACGCCGGAAATGCAGCAATCGTTGCTGAAAATTGCAATCAGTGCAGCCTTATTCTTAGTGGCTCAGTTATTGCCTTTGCCGGACTTGACTCAGTTTGGTGTATTTTTACTGGCCTATCTGATTGTTGGTGGCGAAATTGTTTTGCGGGCAGTAAAAAATATTACCCGCGGTCAGGTATTTGATGAAAACTTTTTGATGTCGGTAGCAACGATCGGTGCGTTTTGTGTCGGCGAATATCCGGAAGGCGTTATGGTAATGCTGCTGTATCAGTTAGGCGAGCTGTTTCAGGATTATGCCGTACACCGTTCCCGCCGTTCCATTGCAGATTTGATGGACATTAAGCCGGAGATAGCCCATGTCAAACAGGGTGATGCGTATATTTCTGTTGCTCCTGATGAAGTTGCCATTGGCGACATCATTCAGATTCGTCCCGGTGAAAAAGTTCCGCTGGATGGTGTCATATTGGAAGGCGCGTCAGCGTTGGATACAGTGGCCTTAACAGGTGAATCGGTGCCGCGCAATGTAGCGGCAGGACAACAGGTATTAAGCGGCTGTATCAATATTTCAGGGGTGCTGACCGTTCGTGTAGAAAAAGAATATGAAGATTCTACTGTGGCTAAAATTTTGGATTTGGTGGAAAACGCCAGCAGCAAAAAAGCGGATGCCGAAAACTTTATTACACGATTTGCCCGCTACTATACACCGGTGGTAGTTGGCGTAGCAGTATTGTTAGCGCTGATTCCTCCGTTGGTTACAGGAGATCCGTTCAGCCCATGGATTTATCGCGCCCTGGTCTTTTTGGTTATTTCTTGTCCTTGCGCATTGGTCATCTCCATTCCGCTAACCTTCTTTAGCGGCTTGGGCGCATGTTCCCGCCATGGTGTGCTGGTAAAAGGCAGCAACTATTTAGAAGCGCTGGCGCAGTTGGAAAGTGCCGTATTTGATAAAACCGGTACATTGACAAAAGGACAGTTTGCCGTTACAGAAATTCATACATTGGATATGACACAGGAAGATTTGCTTTATTATGCAGCCTGCGCAGAAAGCATCTCCAATCATCCGATTGGGCATGCGGTGCAGATGGCTAATCAACGGCCTGTCACTGCCGGCAGTCTGCAAAAGGCTGAAGAAATTGCCGGTCACGGGATTTCGGCTGTTGTAGATGGACATACAGTTCTGGTAGGTAATTATCGTTTGATGGAGCAGCAGCACATTTCTTGTGAGAGAGTGGAAGAAACAGGCACCATTATTTATGTGGCGGTTGATGGAGCCTTCTGCGGTTGGATTGTGATTGCCGATGAAATCAAGCCGGATGCGCAAATTATGATCACCCGATTGAAAGAGCTGGGCGTGAAACAAATCGTTATGCTGACAGGGGATAATCAGAAAACTGCCGAAAAAGTGGCTGATAAGCTGGGCATTACCAAGATTTTCAGCCAGTTGCTGCCCGGAGATAAGGTTACTTGTTTAGAAGAAATTCTACAGCAAAAAAGCAAACAGGGTACCGTATCTTTTACCGGAGATGGTTTGAACGATGCGCCGGTACTGGCACGAGCTGATGTAGGTGTTGCCATGGGCGGCTTGGGCTCTGATGCGGCCATTGAAGCGGCGGGTGGAGGAATCACGAAACACCAGGCTTCCAAAGCTACAATTA
>USPE01000074.1 GCA_900556545.1 uncultured Peptococcaceae bacterium
GCCGGTGCCAACACCAATGTGGATGTAGACAATCTGGTGCAGTTTGCGCAGATGGGCAGTATTTATATGAATTGCGTGATGGGCATGACCGCGCCAAAAGTGGGGCTGATTAACAATGGCTCTGAGGAAACCAAGGGCAGTGAGCTGACCCAGGCGGCCTATCAGCGGCTGCAGGAGCTGCCGGATTTAAACTTTATCGGCAATATTGAAGGGCGGGATGTGCCTGCCGGTGCGGCGGATGTAATGACCTGCGACGGATTTACCGGTAATGTGGTGCTGAAAACCATGGAAGGCATGGGCAAGGTGATTATGACCATGCTGGAACAGGAGGTAATGGCTTCGGCCCGCTGTAAAGCAGGGGCTGTGCTGATGAAGCCGGCATTGCGCAGTTTGAAGCATAAAATGGATTATGCCGAATACGGCGGCGCTCCTTTGCTGGGTGTCAACGGCGTAAGCGTGGTGTGCCACGGCAGTTCTAAGGCTAAGGCCATCAGCAAAGCCATTGAAGTGGCCTGTCATTGCTGTGAAAGCAAATTTGTTGAAAAAATAAAAGGAAATTTTGAACAGCAGAGAGAAAAATAAAGGAAAGACAAAAACCAGTTATACTATGAATTATGATATGAATTTTTGAAGGGAGGTGACGGGAATGGATTATTTTGAAAAAATCAAAAGTATTGTTGCAGAACAGTTGAATGTAGACCCTGAAACAATCACCATGAATACACGGTTTGATGAACTCAATGCCGATTCCCTGGATGTGGTAGAGGTTATCATGACACTGGAACAGGAATTTGATATTCAGATTCCAGATGAAGAAGCTGAAAAAATTAAAAATATCAGCGCAGTTGTAGATTATATTAGCGATCATGTGTAATCATTTTAAATATGTGTTGCAGATTAAGAGCGTGCCTTGGGGCGCGCTTTTTTTGTTGTTTAAAATATGATGGTGAAATACGAATAGGGACATGCAGGATAGAATAAAATCTTGTATGGCCGATAAGGCATCTATATTTTTCTTGTTAGACAAAAACGGTAGTGAACGATATAGTGAATATATAAAAGAACTTTATATAAACGAGCTCATAAAAAAGTTTCTTTCAACAAACAGGGTGTAACAGGATTGGTATTATTGGATAACATGAAAAGTTTTGCAGAAACAGGAGGCGAAAGCTATGTCGAACGAACAAACAAAGGCAGGATGTGCGTATTTTGATAATATGAAGCAGATAGGCATCAAACATAAGCACATGTTTTGGATTTTTTCAGTATGTTATTTTTTTGATATGATGGATATGAATATGTTCGGCTCTATTGCATCATCAGTGCAGGCCAGCTTTAACCTGACCAATGAGCATATCGCACAGTTATCATCGTTATCATTTTACGGTATGTTTTTTGGTGGACTGTTAGGCGGCTGGATGGCAGATAAAATCGGCCGAAAAAAAGCGTTATTATATAATGTGTTGATTTTTTCTCTGGCATCCTGGGGAAACGCTTTATTCAGCAATTATATATTGTTCGCGATTTGCCGATTCCTTACAGGGTTTGGGGTAATCGGGATGAATATTATTGCTATGGTGTATATTGCGGAAATGATGCCGGCTCATTCCAGAGGGAAATATCAGGGGTTGATGGCTGCTATGGGTTCTTTGGGCGTACCATTTGCAATCATATTCTCGGCAGTGGTTGTACCCCGCAGTCCTGAAGCATGGAAAATTATGTTTATGTTAGGCGGTCTTGGTATCGTATTATTCCCAGTTGGTTTGAAATGGTTGTATGAAAGCCCCAGATGGCTGGTAGGCAGAGGCCGTTATGAAGAAGCGGACAGAGTGGTAGAAACTATGTCTGGCGAAGCGTCTCATTTGGCTGAATTGGGAACTGTTTGTGTAGAAGCAAAGGTTAGCATGCTGGAAACATTAGGATTTTTATTCAGTAAGAAGCAAATTGGCAGTACAATGGCATTGGCCATTATGGCAATCGGCTGTGTTGTAGGCGGCTTTTATATGGCTAACTGGATTGTAGTGATTTTGGTGCAGATGGGATATGATCTACAGACTGTACTGACCTTCTCTATTTTGGGTTGTTTCGGGGCACCGTTGGGTGACTATATATCTTCTAAAGTTTCGGATATGGGCGGACGTAAGATTCCTATTGTGATCATGCTGTTTTTGGCAGCTGCAATGTGTGTAATCAGCGGTTTGATGCCGACTGTGCTGGCTGGTACGGCAGCAGTAGCAGGCTACATGATTATGAATCTGTTCCGTGCAGCTTGCGCAACTGGCGCTACCACCATGTATTGGACTTATCTGGCAGAAAACCTGCCAAACAAATACCGCAGTACTGGGACTGGTTTGATTATGTCTCTGTCCAGAGTATTGATTGGTGTTGTAACACCGACTGTACCGGTTCTGATGGCTATGCAGGGTATCAGCCCAATGTTTAATGTTTCTGCTGCCAATTCCTTGTTCTATGTGATTCCGGCAATTATTTGCCTGATTTGGGGCGGTAAGACAGCGCAGAAAACATTGGAACAGATTGAGGCTGAAGCAGCAGCTAAATAACAAAGTGTATAACAGATTGTAAACAATATGTGTCTGTTGATAAACTGTATACAAAGAAAAACACATGTAACAATAAAAAGGCGCTTTCCCCGTCTGTGGCATTGGATGCTCAGCAGATTGGCAGAAGGCGCTTTTTGGTATTGTTTTTGTCAGACCTGGTTACTGCAGGATCAATGTTTATATATGCTGCAGAACAGAAGTTGTAATATCAATAAATGTCTGATACAGCGTATTGAAGGGTGAATAGTCTGTTTTACGGCAGACCAGACAGGCTGTGACCGGTTGGGCATCCACAACGGGAATACAGCAGAATTCTTTTTTAGGATAAAGCAATTTATATGCCTGGTAGGGCATCAGACAGACCGTTCTATTCTCCATCATAAATTTCTGGTGAATGCTGGTATTGTTGGAGATGTGAAGACATGAGTCGTCTGATATAGCGCTATTGCTGTAAGTGTACATGGTCTGTTTTACGTTGGCAAGATCCTGAAAAGAAAGAATTTTTTCGGTAGAGAGTGGATTGTTTTTAGACATCACGCAGACCAGTTCGTCTTTGTAAAGTTTTTGAAAATGGAGCGGAACATCAGTATTTTCTTTTATGGTTGCCAGTGGCTCTGTCCAGCCTTCCAGAAAACTCAACAGGCCGAAATCCAATTTTCCTTCTATAATCAGCTGCAAGATTGTTTCCGCTGAGTGTTCCTGCGCGTAAAGGATAATATCGGGATATGTATTATGCAGTTTGAGTAATAGTTCGGTTAAAAGTGTGCTGGTTGCCAGCGGTGCAACACCGAGTGTCAGTTTTCCGCTGATTAGTGGCTGGGACGCATTGTTAAAATGCTTCAGTAAAGTGTTATACTGGGCAATCATATCAATGGCGTGGGCAAGCACATACTTTCCATCATCTGTCAGGCTGACGCCGGTTTTTGAGCGGTTTAAAATGGTACAGTTCAATTCATTTTCCAGGTGTTTGATGGATTCACTGACAGCCTGCTGACTGGAAAACATGCGCTTAGCTGTCGCATTGATGGAATTGGTTTTAGCGATATCTATGAGATAAAGCAACTGGTCGGAATGCATAAAAACCCTCCTCTTGAATTATGTTCATGCAACGATGTAGATATAAAACTCATTATAACATAAAGCGTCAGGTTTGTCGTGTTTTTTTATAGTATCTAAAAATATGATTTATAAAGTATGTGGTTTCAATGGTACCTTTCTTGTTTTTTCTGTATCCTGAAAAACACATCCTGTTTTTCGTTGTTAGACAAAAAGAATGGAATCCGGTAGGATAGACTTATAAAGAGATACACAGCTGCGTATACATGATGGATAGAATACTAAAATATTTAGGGTAGTATTTATGAGGAGGAGATCGTATGGCAAGAGAAGCAAGTACTGAAAAAGTTATGGTATTGGGGATTGACGCATTAGATCCACGGTTAACCAGAAAATATGTAGATATGGGTATTATGCCGGCAGCTGCAGAGTTAATCAAACGGGGCTCTGCCCGGGAGGATCTGGTTTTGTTGGGTGCAATGCCGACGGTAACCCCACCGCAGTGGACTACACTGGCAACAGGGGCATATCCTGAAACCCATGAAATTACTGCTTTCTTCCGTCAGGGCGGCGATTTGGACCTGGTAGATGTAAATTTCAGCTCACTCAATTGTAAAGCTGAACAGATGTGGAATATTACAGCGGAAAATGGTAAAAAGACATTGGTATGGCACTGGCCGGGAAGTGCATGGCCACCATCTTCCGACAGCCCTAATCTGCATGTAGTGGATGGCACCAGTCCGGGCAGTGTTAATATGAGTACGGCGCAGTTGGATACGGAGTATCTGGTTGTAGCCAGTCCTAACAATGTAAAGGTTGCTTATCGCGCAGCAGCGGCCAATGGCAGCGAGGTGCCATGTGTTGTAACCGGTATGGATGAAGAAGACACCGGTTCCGGTTTAAATATGGCGGATACATTTAAAGCAGTGGGCGGAGATGGATTCCCATTATATATTTACGATCCGCTGGTAGGCGGTCAGGGCGGCTATATTGAACAGCCGATTGATGCAGCTTTATCACCAATTCAGGATGCAGATGATAAATGGGCTGCCGCTCCGGCTGGCGCTAAGGAATTCACCTTATTATATTCCGGCGGTTTGATTCGCCGTCCGGCGCTTATTTTGCAAAATGAAGCCGGTGTTTATGACAGCGTGGCAATTTACAAAAATAAAAAGGCAACAGAACCAATGGCAGTGATTCATCGTGATGAATACGTACGTGATATTTTTGATGAAGCCATCAAAAACGATCAGCCGGTAAGAGTCAACCGTGATATGCGTATGATGGAACTGGCGGAAGACGGCAGCTATGTAAAACTGTGGGTTTCTTCTGCAATGAACAGTGACGTGAATATGATGTGGCATCCAAAAGAACTACATCAGGAAATTTTAGATAATATCGGTTATCCACCACCAACTGCAACCCTGACCATGGGGGATAAAACCCTGATGCTGGATTGTATGAATCTATGCTGGGAACATACTATGGATTGGCAGTCTGATGCATTGAACTATCTGATGGAAAACGATGGCTATGAAGTTGTATTCTCTCACTTCCATGCACCGGATTTACAGGAACATATGTTTATTCGTGATATGAAAAAAGGCCGTCCAAATTGTTCTCCGGCAGAATACGAAGAAATTATGCAGACTGTGTATAAACAGGCTGACCGTTATATTGGAAAATTCCTGCACTTCTTGGATGAAGGATGGACCATTTTGCTGGTATCCGACCATGCGCAGGTTTGCCCAACCTGGGGAATTCGCGGTTTAGGGGATACAGGGCTGAATATTCAGCTGATGGAAGAACTGGGCTTTACTGCATTACAAAAAGATGAAAATGGTGAAACCATTTTTGATGAACCAATGCCTGGTTATAAATTGCCACGGATTGACTGGACCAAAACCAAAGCAGTGGCCAACCGTGAAATGCATATTTATTTGAATTTGAAAGGCAGAAATCAGCATAAACTGCCGGACGGTACTGTCATTGACGGTATTGTAGATCCTGCGGAACAGTATCAGCTGGAAGAAGAAATTATGACCGCTTTATATGGCCATAAAGATAAAGAGTCCGGTCAGCGTATCATTGCCTTTGCTTTACGTCGCAAGGATGCCAGACTGATGGGGCTGGGCGGTGAATATCCACAGTGCGGTGATATTATTTATTGTATGGCTGAAGGGTATGAACATGACCATGATGACAGCCTGTCTACCTCTTGGGGTGAATGCGATACTTCCGTATCTCCGATTTTTGTGGCAGCAGGGCCTGGGATCAAAGAAGATTTCTATACAAAACGGGTGATTCGTCAAGTCGATGTTGCGCCAACCATTGCAGCATTGTTGGGTATGCGGATGCCTGCACAGTGCGAAGGCGCTCCGATTTATCAGATTTTGGCCAATGAATTTTAAGTGTAAAGCAGGAATTTAATACAGTTCATATAAAGGAAAGAAGGGAAGGGACTATCGCAATAGCGTCTATATTGCGGCAGTCTCTTTCTGTTATTAGAAGAAGGACGTGAAAAAGATGAAAAAAGAAAAATCCTTGCGGGTGGAACGGCTCAAACAACGGGCCAAATATTGTTGTTGCCGATATTGCGGCAGCGAGCTTCATGTGAAGCAGATTGTGTTTCACACCCAGGCTGCGGCCAGAATCGAATTATATTGCGATCAGTGCCAGAAGATAGAGTATGGTGTTGAGAAAGAGGCTTATGCCAGCGCCAGAGCCTTTGTGACAGCAACAGCGTTTAACCATTTTCCTGATTTGGAGGATAATGAACAGCGGTTTCAGATGAATGTGGCCAAGGTATGTAATTTGACCAGCTGGCAGCTGCGTTATCTGGGACTTACGGGAGAGAGTGGTTTTATTGTACCAACACAAATAAAAGAGTATGGTATGGATACATGTACCACAATAGATGAGGACAGTCTGGAACAATTATTGGAGGCATCAGGCTTATGGATGGATCAATCATTACAGCAAAAGGATTAGGCTGCCAGTGGGGCGAGCGTTATCGAATCAAACAGATTGACTGGGAGATTGAGGAAAAAAGCCGATGGATCGTGCTTGGCATGAATGGCAGCGGAAAAACAACCTTGCTGAGTATTCTGGCTGGCTATCAGGATTACAGCCACGGTACATTGTTGTATCGGGGGAAAGATTATCGAGAGCTGGATATTTTGAGTTTACGTAAACAGATGGGGTGGATCAGCAATTCGTATTTTGATCGCATTTATCAGCACGAATCGG
The DNA here is from genome assembly GCA_900556545.1 of uncultured Peptococcaceae bacterium. Taxonomy (GTDB): domain Bacteria; phylum Bacillota; class Peptococcia; order Peptococcales; family Peptococcaceae; genus UBA7185. The sequence continues at coordinate 6,867 of USPE01000074.1, forward strand.
TATTGGATTTAGTGCTGTCGGGGTTGAGCGGAACACTTGGTTTGGAAGATGGTTGCGTGACAGACGCACATATTCGTAAATTGAAACGGTTATTACTGCAAGTGGGTTTAGAGGATAAAATGGATAGTCCCTACAATTGGCTTTCCAAGGGAGAACGGCAGAATATACTGATTTTAAGAGCGTTGTTGGGGCAACCGGAGGTTCTGGTGCTGGATGAACCGATGACTGGTCTGGATGTAGTAAGCAAGCAGAGGATGATGGAGTTTGTGCGGGGGATTGCGCAAAAACGGCAGCATACAATGTTATATGTAACCCATCACTTTGAGGAGATATCGCCGGAATTGTTTGATAAATGCCTGTTGCTGCGGAATGGCCAGATTTATCAGATGGGTTCGGTAACAGAAGTAATCAATTCGGAAAATATCAGTGATTTTCTGCAGAAAAACGTGACGGTTGTGCAAATGAAAAATGGTTATTATCAGTTGGACTTTCAGCGGTAGCAGAAATGGAGGTGTGAGGCATGACAGGGTCATTAAAAGATGTCAGCAGCGCAGAGATGGTGCGCAGTTTGGCAGAGATGAATTGCTTTGAACAGGATTGTACAGTATATGGCTATTCGTGGAAGTCGGAAACAGGAAAAAGGATGTATCGCATGAGTGAAGATGCGTTGCTGATACGGCAGTCCTTTGAGTCACATTTGCTGCATGCCTGTGCAATGACGCCGCTGCAAAGCTGGACGAGGAAAGCAATTATAAAAGAGGAAACAAAAGAAGATCTGTTTTTATCATTAAAATTGGAGTTGGCCGGACAGTTGAGATCGGATTTTAATGAAGTCTATTTTTCTGGTTTGCAGAATATATTGAAGGCTTCTGGGGATAACCAGGCGGAGCCGCTTTTACTACAATGGCAGGAGGAGCTGGATGGCTATTTTGAGGAGGAGCGGTTACAGCTATTTGCCGGCGCTGTTACAATTGCTTATGTTACAAAGCATTTACAGAAATGGCGGTATCAGCAATTGATGCAATGGATTGGGCAAACAAAAAAGCAAATGACAAATGGTATGCAGATTCGGGATAATTTTACCCGTACTTTTTATGGGGTGGTCTGTAAGCCGCCGCAGGCGACGTCTTATCGTTATCTGTGTAATGCTAATCAAAACGCATTGTATGATCAGATAAAAGAACTGGATGAAAAAGGAGTGTGGCATACGCCAGTTTACTCTAAATGTTATTGGTATCATAAAAGTGGTGATTTACCTAACGTGCGGAAGTTGTTTGAAACTGACTTGAAAGAACTGATGGACGAAACCTATTTGAATCGCATGATGGCGATACAAAACTTTTCCAGTGCCATACCGCAGCAATTGTGGGACAGTAATCTTCAAAAAGTAAAAGCAGAATGTTCTCCAATTGCATATAAAGGGTTTCTTTATTGGGGGCGGCGCTGGAATATAGGGTTTACAGAATAAAGATTATAAAAATCTCTGTCTTTTATCAGGCGGAGATTTTGTTATATTTATGGGAGTGTTTTTTTGTCCTGCGTATGATAGCTTCTGCTATAGCAGGATTTGTTTCTGGTTGAGACGAAAAAAATATAAAACAGCAATATGATTTTGATGGAGGTGCT
>USPE01000075.1 GCA_900556545.1 uncultured Peptococcaceae bacterium
CAGCAAATCCGGTGTGCTGCGGCGCAAAAGGGCAAAGAGTATCTGTTCAAAGTTTTGATTCTGCATGGGCAGATAGCCCTGCTGCAGCTGCTCGTGAATCAGCTGCAATACCGGCCGGGGCACCTGCTCCTGCCAGAGAGAATTTTCCTGACAGAGCAGTCGGCGAATGGCCGAAGCACTGGCAAAGCCCTGGGATACTTGCGGTATGGCGGTGTCGTTGTAATCACCCAGCCTGGAAATGAACACAGGTGTGATAGGCAGCGATTCCTGCTCAATGGTCTGCAAGTAATGCAGGGCCAAAATATTATTGGGTGTCTGCAATTGCTCTGCCCCGTCGATATGTAAGGCCGACAGCGCCTGTTGCCGCGCCGACGGATAGGACAGCCCCTGCTGCAGATATTGCTGCAATACCTGCTGGTACTGGGGCGTTTCGTTGCTTAAAAATTGCGCCAACTGCTGCAGTTGGTTGGTAGACCGGCTTTCCACACCGCAGGACAAATGGCTGACCACGCCGGTGGCAGCCAGAGATAATACAGCGCCTTTGGCAAAATATCCGGCGCTGCGAACAGCAAAAGCCACAGGCAGCTCCAGCACCAAATCCACACCGCAGCGCAGCGCCATCTCTGCCCGTGTCCATTTGTCAAATACGGCTGCCTCGCCCCGTTGGGTAAAGTTGCCGCTCATGACAGCGATAATGCCGTCGCTTTCCTGCAGCGCTTTAGTCTGACCGATATGATATTGATGTCCATTATGAAAGGGATTGTATTCTGCTACAATGCCTGTAATCTGCATAGGTTGTCACCGCCGTTTCCAATGATGTTTATTGATATGGTTGCTTATTTGTATGGTTGTTTATTGATATAGTATTCAGTAGCATTGTAATGGAAACGGCGGTGATGTGCAAGGGCGAGAAAAAATTTAATTGTTCAGAGCGCTTCTTACCTTGGAGGATAGAAGAGGGTTTACTAATTTTATAAAATAAAATATACTAATAATGACTGGGATGAAGTATTTTGGGGAGGTTATGATAATGAGAGTGGAACAGCTAAATTATTTATTAGAAACGGCAAAGACGGCATCTATCAATAAATCAAGCGAAAGATTACATATCACACAACAAAGTTTGAATTCATCCTTGACCAAATTGGAACAAGAATTGGGTGTAAAATTACTGGAACGAAGTTCAAAAGGTGTTTCTTTAACGAAAAATGGAGAAATCGTTGCAGAATATGCACAAGAAATTTTGCAAAAAGTGAAAGAGATGGAACGTGCTATACAGCCAAACCAAGATGGTCAGACCAGTCAGTTGAGAGACACCTTGGAACTTTCTGCCGGTTCGTCATTTAGTCATGGTGTGTTGCCGATGGTGATATCAAAACTGCATGCAATGCATAAACAAGTGCGGGTGTCCTTGGTGGAACGAGAAAATTTGGATATGATCCAAGGATTATTAAATAATGATCCACGTTTTTATCTTATGGTCATTTTTAATGAAGGTGAACGAGAATTTGCAATGTTAGATTTACGAAAGATGTTTTATCGTACGATTGGCGAGTGCAAGATATATGCGCTTCTGCGTGAAAAACATCCGTTGGCGCAGCAAAAAGTCGTTACAACTCGGGCGTTATTAAAATATCCCATGGCATTGTATCAGGCCAGTGAGAAAACACCGAATCCTATGTTAGAATATATGCAAGTGTTCGGCAAAGTTCAAATTGTAGTTCAGACTAATAATATTGAGGTTTATCGCAGATATATTGTTGATGATGATGTGGTTGGGTTTATTCCGCAGTTTAATAATAAGTATCTTCAAAGACATTCGGATGGTACGGTACTGGTTCCTATCAAAGATTTTCCTGTAATGAAAATTGTCTGTTTGTCTGATATCAAATATTATCAGAAAAAACAGAAGCTGATTGATATTTTTCTGCAAAATTTGCAGGAAGTATTGGGTGAATCTTATGATGAATAAATTTTATTATGAGATGTAAATATTAAGAGTGGTGTGTGACTAGCTAAATAGCCGGTTGCACACCATTTTTTTAGTTATTTTTGTACGTAAACGTCGAGTAAATAATATCTTTTTTGTAGTGTTTGCTTCAGGCAAAAACTGAAACGAAGCTTTTGATTCATAAACTATGTGATGGATAAATAATAAGGAACGATTATAATAAAGTCATAAACAAGGCAAGTGTTACAGAACGGGAAGGCGCCAATGGTTCTGTTGTTGACAATTTTAAAAGGAGTGTTCTTCACATGACAAACAGAAAAGCATTAACCGAAAAAATGATTGTACTTGGTGTAGATGGATTTGAACCAAGTCTGGCTAAAAAATTTATGGATCAGGGCAAAATGCCTAATTTAAAAAAATTCGTGGAAAAAGGTTCTTGCCGCGAAGACCTGGTATTATTAGGAGCGGTTCCAACAGTTACACCACCGCAATGGACTACTTTAGCTACTGGTGCATATCCAATGACCCATGGTATTACAGCATTTTTTAACCCGCATCCAGATTATGCAGATAGCTATGTATATGCATTGGATTCTCGTATGTGTCAGGCAGAACAGTTGTGGAATGTATTTGCAGAAGCAGGTAAGAAAACTATGGTATGGCATTGGCCTGGCAGTGCATGGCCACCAAGCAGCGACAATCCAAATCTGCATGTAGTAGATGGTACTCAGCCAGGCGGCATCAATATGGGTACAGCGGTAGTGGACTGGGAAACAATTGTATATGCCAGTGAAGATGTGCCAAATGTTGTATTTACTGCACATGATGCACCAAATAACCCTGGTGTAGGCTGTGTTATTACAGACATGGATGATTTAACAGAAGCTAATGAGTCTAAAGGTGCCAGTGCAATGACGGCGGTATTAGGCGGTGGTGCAGCTAGAATGCACTCTGTGTTAAGAGGGATTAATGACACAGAAATTGCTAGTTTGGGTATGGTAAATTTGAACATGGTCAATTCTCCAATTAAACCGGCTAGTGGTTGGGCAGATGCGCCAGCAGATGCAAAAGAATTTACAGTATTAACTTCTAATGGGTTTGTAAGACGGCCAGCGCTGATTTTGAAAAATGAAGCAGGTATTTATGATAAAGTGGCCATTTATAAATCCAAAAAAGATACAGAACCAGTTGCTATTCTGGAAAACGATATATATAATCCTGACTTTATTGATGAAGTATTGGCAAAAGATGCCAAAGTTATGACAAATCGTTGTGCGCGTACATTTGAGATCGCTCCAGATGGTTCTAAAGTACGTATGTGGTTAAGTGTTGCTTATGAGATTGGAAAAAATCAACTGTTCCATCCAGCAAGTTTGTATGAAGAAATTGTAAGTAATGTGGGTAATGTTCCGCCAGTCAGCATGGCTACAGGTAAAGTACCGGAATATGCAGAAAAATTGTTGATTGCATCCTGGGATCACTACAGTGAATGGCAGGCAAAAGCATTAACCTATTTAATGGATGAAGATTATGAAGTTATCTTCTCACATTTACACAACGTAGATTTGATTGGACATCAGATTTGGCATTTTGCTAAACATCGCGAAGATTGGGGCAACGATGAAGTATTCTATCAAGGTTTGTTAGAATATGTATATAAACAGACAGATAATTATCTGGGTGAATTCTTACCATATTTAGATAAAGGTTGGACGATGATTATTACTTCCGACCATGGTTTGATTAGCGAAGAAAATCATCCTCCAGGACTGGGCGAAATGCGTAATAATGGGACTGTAATGGTTGATTTGGGCTACACTGTATTAAAGAAAGATGAAAATGGTAATGACATTCCTGAAGTGGATTTAAGTAAAACCCGTGCAGTAATCAATCGCGGCGGCTACATTACAATCAATCTGAAAGGCCGCTTTAAAGACGGTATTGTGGATCCTGCCGATAAAGATGCTTTAGAAGAACAAATTATTGATGATTTGTATAATTACAGAGATCCAATTACGGGACGCCGTGTGATTGCCCTGGCATTCCGCAATAAAGACGCTGTTGCAATTGGTTTAGGCGGTGAACGTTGCGGTGATATTATCTGCTTCATGACAGAAGGATTTAATATCATTCATATGGATTCTTTAGCTACTCAAAAAGGTTATTTTGATACTTCTGTATCTCCAATCTTTGTGGCTGCTGGTCCTGGTATTAAAGAAGGCTTTAAAACAAACCGTGTAATTCGTCAGGTTGATGTTGCGCCAACTATGGCTGTATTAGGCGGTGTGCGGATGCCGCATGAATGTGAAGGCGCTCCTGCATATCAGATTTTGAGTGAAGAATATTAATATATCAATCAAGTACTAAAGTAAGCTGAACATGATGGCAGTGTGAGGCTCATAGCAACTATAGAGGGACTGCTGTAATACTGAATTGTTTTTAGTACGGTAGTCCCTTTTGTAGTTATAATATCATACATTTTAGGATACGACAAAAAAGTTATGAAAATCCGTTATATAGTAACAACATACTACATAACAACTAAATGTGTATTTAGAAAGGCAATACGAAAATGTATAATTTTTAGAAAGGATAATGGTTATGACACAATCTCTGTCAAAGAAAAAAGGAATATTTTATGTTCATGTATTGATTACGTTATTATTTATGTTTGGTTTTGGTTACCTGCCTGCTGTGGATCCAATTACTCCGGTGGGGATGAAAATGTTGGGAATTTTTATTGGTCTGGTTTATGCTTGGAGTACAACATCACTGTTATGGCCTTCTTTTTTAGGTATGGTGGCGATTGCATCAAGCGGAGTCATGTCTATGACAGAGTTTGCCAAACTTTCATTTGGTAATGAAACGGTAGTATTTATTATTTTAGTTACAGCATTTGCAACAGCTTTAAATAAAGCTGGTTTAGTAAAATTTTTATCCAGTTGGATTATTAGCCGTAAAGTAGTAGAAGGACGGCCTTGGTTATTTACATTATTTATTTTGCTAGGTGCATTTTTAGGCGGTATGTTTGTAAATTGTTTGGCTAGTGTTATTTTTTTCTGGAGCATATTATATTCCGTATGTAAAGAATTTGGAATGAAACCATATGAAAAATATCCGTCATTGATGATTTTGGGGATCGTATTTTCTTCTATGACTGCTGGTTTAACCGTATTTCCATTTCGTTTAACAGCATTGATCGTTTTGGGCGCTTTACAGTCGGTTGCGCAGATATCCATTCCATTTGCACAGTTTATTGTATATACATTTCCAATGGGATTGTTGTTGATTTTAACATATTTTTTGACAATGCGATATGTATTCCGTTGTGATTTAACATGTATGAAAGATATTAGTGTTAATTTTATTGATAAGAATGATTTAATTTTAAATAAAAATCAGAAATTTGCGATCTTTTTAACAGCATTGATGATTATTTTATTGATTAGTATTGACTTGTTTAAATTATTTTTGCCGGAATTCTTTTTGACAAAATTATTAGCACAGTGGGGAATCATTGGTGTTATGTTAGTTGTAACCAGTATTGCTTTACTTGTTTCTGTAGATGGAAAGCCATTTATGGATTTTAAGGAAGCTATGGCTGGTGTGGATTGGGAAATGACCTATCTTTTTGCAATTATTTTACCGTTTTCTACAATATTGACAAGTGATGCAACTGGAATAAAAACATTTTTAGTCCAAGTATTATCACCGTTATTTATGGGGGAATCGTTTTTGTTTTTTGCATTCATTGTATTGTTATTGGGAACCTTGTTAACCAATGTAGCCAATAACGCGGTATTGTTAGTTATCTTTATCAATATTTGCTGTCCGATTTGTGAAAGTATGGGAATTTCTCCAATCCCATTGGTTATGTGTATGTTATGGTGTTTCCAATTAGCCTACATGACACCGGCGGCATCGGCTCCGGCAGCGTTTGTCTTTGGTAATACGGATTGGATAAAACCAACAATGATGTACAAATATATTGCGATTACATTAGTTATATTATTTGTGGTTGCGTTTGGTATTGGTTTGCCATTTGCGACTGTAGTATTTTAATTAAGGGAAAGAGTGAATAGCTATATGGGAGAAGCTCATTATCAGGCCAGTGGCAGAGTTGATGTGTTGAAACAACGCGCAGGCCGTTGTTGCTGTAAATTTTGCGGAGGAAAACTAGTGGTGCGGCGAATTATTTTCAGTGAGGATGAAGATGCCCGTATTGAACTTTTTTGCAGCCAGTGTGATCGTATTGAGTATGGAGTGGAACCTGAGATATATCAAAATGCAGTTCATTTTGTGGATTGTTTGAAATTTAATCACTATCCTGATTTAGATGAGAATGAACAAACTCGCCGTATGAATATTGCTAAAGTTTGTGAAATTATTACTTGGGGCGTAAAAAAATTGGGATTGCTGGATAAGAGCGGTTTTCATGTTCCAGTAAAGGCAAGTTTGGAAGTGTCAGATAATAGTTTTGTGTTAACCAAAAGTATGTTGTTGGCGAAGGAGGCAGAAATTCTGTGTCAGAAACAGTAATAAAAGCCGAATCTTTAGGTTACCGAACAGGTCATCGTTATTTGTTAAAAGATATTAATTGGGAAGTAAAACAAGGACAGCATTGGGTTATTTTTGGCATGAATGGAAGTGGAAAAACTACACTGTTGTCAGTTATTGCTGGTTTCAAAAAACAGACAGATGGCTCTTTGACTGTACTGGGACAAAATTATGGAGAACATAATGTGCTGCAGCTGCGTAAACGGATTGGTTGGGTCAGCAGTTCGTTTTTTGATAAATATTTTACAAAAGAAAGCGCCTTGTATATTGTGCTTTCAGGTTTATCTGGAACCTTTGGTCTCGATGGTGATATAAAAGACGAACAGATTGTGTTAGCAAAGCAATTATTGACACGATTGGGGCTGGGTGAAAAAATAAATCATCCCTTTCATCTGATGAGTAAAGGTGAACGGCAAAACGTGTTAATTGCCAGAGCACTTATTTGCAAGCCTGATATTTTAGTATTGGATGAACCGGGAACAGGTTTGGATGTGATAGCCCGGGAAAATATGCTGCATATTGTGTGTGAATTGGCTGAGGACGAAAACATAACCATTCTATACGTCACCCATTATGGTGATGAGATTTTGAATATTTTTCAACATTGTATGTTATTGCGAAATGGTCGTATTTATGCCCAGGGGCCTACAAAAGAGTTGATGAATAGTGAATTGCTGTCAAACTTTTTGGAGTATCCCGTTGCGGTAAGCCAAAGAGATGGAAAATTACACATAGATTTGACTGCAAAGACGAGCCTGAAAGATTTGTTGCAATGGGAGATGGTATAATGGTTGAAATGTTTCGGGATATTCAGTGCAGTATGGATGTGGCCCAGATGGTTGAGCTTGGTAAATTTGATAAGGAATTCACGGTTTATGGATGTGCGTATCGGTATAACGGAGAAACTTATTTTCGCATTAGTGAGCATGAGGAAACCATCTATCGTTTTTGTGAAAAAAACAATTTACAAGGAGTATGTACTACAAATGTAATGCGCTATCATTATGTTACTGATGTACCGGCAGGCACCAAGGATGACATTTGGGAAGAAGTAAAATGGAATTTGGGCTACGAACTATTAAAAGTATATCCGGATGATTTCTTGGATTTGCTGAATCAGTTGCAGGCCAGGCCATCTAAAAATGGTGCATGGCCATATTTGAAGCAATGGCAGGAAAATTTGGACGGACATTTTCAACGGAATTGGCTGGATCTATTTGATTGTGTCACAATAGAATGTGTTTTGGTAAAACAACTTGATTTGGAACATTATCAACAATTGAAGCAGTGGTCAGATAATAACTGGATGCAGATGGAAGATGATACAATTCAAAAAGATATACATGAACGCACATTGCATGGTTTTGCATATTTAAAAAATAGTACAAAGCAATATAAAATGAATGCGCAATATGTGAAAGTTTATCAAGAACGACAAAATCTTCGTAATAAAGGTATGCTTGTTACACCGATCTACAGCCAGACGTACTGGTTTAAAACACAGACGCAGTTCCCTAAATTGAAGAAACAATACCAAGAACAATTAGAAAAAATGTTAGAACCGTGTATTCAGTTGGTGGAAAAACTTGATGATATGCCATCTTTTTTGACACCTGAAGAATACAGTACTTTGTATCAGAACGTTTGTAGTATTTATGGGCAATCGGCAGTGGATACTTTTTATACGTATGGTCGTCGGTGGAATTGTATAAAAGCAGAGGGGTAGAAAAATAGGATTTACGGAAATCGCAGCATGTATTAACGGATTAAAAATAATATTGGTAATCTATTATAAAATGCTCAATCGATTTATGGAGTGTGAGACTACTATATTAATGATTTAAGACCTCTAAACAAGTGTAGGAAAGCTACACAGTTTGGAGGTCTTTTGAGATAAATTTTGCAGTGCTTTGGTCTGACCGATATGATATTGATGTCCGTTATGAAAGGGATTGTATTCTGCTACA
>USPE01000076.1 GCA_900556545.1 uncultured Peptococcaceae bacterium
GGATGACACCGCATTGGTTTATTGCGGTGCAGACGGACTTTCCATTATTACGGGCTGTTCTCACAGCGGCATTTGTAACATTGCTGCCTATGCGCAGCAATTGTTTCAGAAGCAGCCCATTGTGCGCATTATCGGCGGTCTGCATTTGTTAAAACAGGACGAACGGCTAACGCAGACAGCCGCTTATCTGGCCGCATTGCAGCTGAAAGAATTTCATCCCTGTCATTGTGTTTCTCTGGCGGCCAAACTTACACTCAGCCAATGGCTGCCCCTTGGTGAAGTTGGCTCCGGTCATGTACTGGAGTGGAGCTAAACCGATTGGACGCACCCTTTCTCTAACCGCTTGTTAGAAAGGGCTGCATGTAAAATCGGGGCTGTTGGTCAATAGATAGCCCCATCACAAAATTGTATAAAAAGTGGAATGCAGTTAGGACTTAAGAAACAACAAGAACCCGCAGAAATGTGTGCCTTTCGGCATCGTCATATTCTACGGGTTCTTGTTGTTTCTTTTATAATCGGTCGAAATCGGCATTAGCCGATTTCCCCATACTTTGCTTTGGTGCCCCCGGCGAGAATCGAACTCACAACTAGCCCTTAGGAGGGGCTTGTTATATCCATTTAACTACGGAGGCTTTTGTTTTGTTATCACACGGCAACAGAAATCCACTGTCGCCTACAATTTCAAAAGCTATTTTATTGTACTGTCTTACAGCATATTTGTCAATTCTATCTTTTTTTCGTACATTCCCGGCGTAAGCAACAGTATGTACCTATGCTGGGAATATTTTTATAATACCGCCCTGGCAATGCGGGACGCTTCTGCCATGATTTTTTCCACATCCATGGTTAAGATCTGACGATCTTTCATCAGCAGTTTACCATCTACAATCGTAGTCTTTACATCACTACCCCGAGCTGAGTATACCAAATCAGCTACAGTGTTGTTCCATGGTGCAAAATGAGGCTGATCCAAATCAATCAAGATGATATCTGCCTTTTTGCCCACTTCCAATGTACCGATCTCATCTTCCCACCGCAGCGCTTTGGCACCATTAATGGTAGCCATCCGCAGCACAGTTTGAGCTGGCAACACTGTGGGATCCATAGTTTTTACTTTCTGTGCAAAAGAACAAATAGTCATTTCTTTAAATAAATCCAAACTATTATTACTGGAAGCACCATCAGTTCCTAAGGCTACATTAAGCCCTACTTGCTGATATTTGGCAACGTCAGCAATGCCACTGGCCAGTTTTAAATTGCTGGACGGATTATGGGCAATGCTGACCTGATGCGCTTTTAAAATTTCCACATCGCTGTCTGTAAGATAAACACCGTGGGCTGCTAAGGTTGGCAATTCAAATACACCCAAATCACGCAGATATTCGGTTGGCGTTTTATCGTAGCCTTCCCGGATCTGCCGCAATTCATCTTGCGTTTCCGCCAAATGCACATGGATGCCGGTGTGGCAATCCTGTGCCGCCGCCACAATTTTTTCCAGATACTGCGGCGGACAAGTATATGGTGCATGAGGCGCAAACCATACCTTCAGCCTTCCATTGGCCTGATTGTGAAAATTCTGGTACAATCTCGTGTTTTTTTGAATATTTTTTCCCTCTGGATCGGAATAGACAATCAATCCACGGCTCAGATTGGCCCGCACGCCTGATTCTTCTACTACACGAGCAACCTCATGCATGCTGTCATACATATCAGCAAAAGTGGTAATTCCGTTTTGAATCATCTCTGCTACGGCTAAACCGGTGCCCCAATAAATTGATTCATTTACAAATTTGGCTTCCGCCGGCCATATTTTATCGTTCAACCAGGACATCAGTTCCATGTCGTCAGCATAGCTGCGCAATAATGTCATAGCAGCATGACTGTGGGTATTAATCAGACCGGGCATCGCCAAAGTGTGACTGCCGTCAATAACTTCAGCGCCAATTGCCTCTTCTGCTGATACTGCACCCAACGCTGCAATCTTATTTTGTTCAATCAAAATATCTCCCTGCTGTAACGCAGCACCTGTCATAGATAAAATTTGAGTATTCCGAATCAGAATTTTTCCACTTGTTCCATTGCTTATCTTCTCCACCATCTGCGTTTCTCCTTTACAACTGGTTCTTCTACTACAGATTCCTGTACTTCTTCTATATCTTCCGACTGCGGACCTTCTTCTGCTAATACTTCCGGCAAGTCTTCTTCCAAATCTGCCACTTCTTCCAGCAAATCAAAGGATTCCTCGGCAGCTTCTTCTACTTCCTCAATTAATTTTTGTACATCTTCTGTTTCTATCTGCTCATCGTTTGCTTCTTCTCCGGCAAACAACGCTTTACTGAATGCTTGGGCATCAAAAAATTCCATATTATCAATTTGTTCGCCAACACCAATCAGTTTTACCGGTAAATCAAATTCAGAGCGAATCCCAATAACAACGCCGCCTTTGGCGGTGCCGTCCAATTTGGTTAAAATAACACCAGTAACCCCTGTAGATTCTCCAAAAATTTTGGCCTGGGAAATGGCATTTTGTCCAGTGGTTGCATCCAGCACCAGCAAAACTTCCTGTAAACAATCCGGCGCTTCTCTGTCAATGACCTTACGCATTTTGCTCAGCTCGTTCATCAGGTTAGCTTTGTTCTGCAACCGGCCAGCAGTATCCACAATCAACACATCACATTTTCTGGATTTTGCCGCAGCAATGGCATCAAACACAACTGCTGCCGGATCAGCACCTTCCTGATGGCTGATGACATCCACACCAACTCTGTCCCCCCATACTTTCAGCTGCTCTGCTGCTGCCGCACGGAAGGTATCACCGGCACCGAGAATTACTTTATGTCCTTGCTGTTTCAGCAAGTAAGCCAGCTTACCGATACTGGTGGTCTTGCCAACGCCATTGACACCAACCATCAAAATAATGTTCAGTTGTCCCGGAACCAGATTCAGCACAGCTGTCTCGTCTCCCATAATTTTTGAAATTTCATCTACCAGAGCATCTTTCAGCTGTTCCGCATATTTCAGTTTGTCCTGTTTTTCCCGTTCTCGCAGCCGTTCCACCAGTTCTACAGCGGTATTCACGCCTACATCGCCTTGAATCAGCAATTCTTCCAATTCGTCATATAAGTCGTCATCAATTTCTTTTCCAGTAAAAGCATCAAAAATTTTCTCTACAAAACCTTTTCTGGTTTTTGATAAACTATCTGTTAATTTTGAAAAAAGTCCCATATCATGCAACCTCCAACTCATCTTGTGTTTTAACCTTCATTATTGTATCATATTCGGAATACAATTTCACTATTTATGCGTGCTACTTCATAATTTTTATATCACATAAACAAAGACATACAAATAGCCTGTCCACAATTGCAGACAGGCATAAAAGTAACGAAAAAATAAACCATCAAAAACATATAATACATACAACAAAAACAAATGTTATCTGCATATTGACAACCAATTTATTCATACTCACTGATTTTTACTGACATCAAGCGGGATACCCCTTTATTTTCCATCGCCACACCGTACAACACATCGGCAGCTTCCATAGTGCCCTTACGATGAGAGATAATAATAAACTGGGTTTTCTGCGCATATTCTCTGACAAATCGCGCAAAACGGTCAATATTCACATCATCCAACGCCGATTCTATTTCATCTAGAATACAAAATGGGCTGGGTTTTACTGTTAATAATGAAAAAAGCAACGCAATCGCCGTCATCGCTCGCTCACCACCAGAAAGCAATGTAAGCACCTGCTCCTTTTTCCCCGGTGGCTGTGCTACAATCTCAATGCCTGTAAGCAAATAATCGTCTGGATCAGATAACTCCAAACGAGCCTGCCCACCACCGAACATAGATTGAAACACCTGACTAAAACGAGCATTGACATCCTGATAGGCTTGGGCAAATTTTTGCGCCATAATCTTTTCCATCTCTTCTATCACTTTATTTAACGACAGCCGGGCTTCCTGTAAATCTACCGTTTGCACAACCAAAAATTGCAAACGCTGCTGCACTTGTTCAAATTCTTCTATAGCAGTAAAATTAATTTCTCCCAATCTGCCAAGCTGAACTTTCAGCTGCTGAATCTGTTTTTGCGTCTGCGGCACATTCTCCAACAACAGGGCGCGCGCTCTCGCATCTTCATAGGTGCAATCAAAATTCTGCGCCAGACGACGATAACCTGCAGATAAATATCCCCGCACCTTATTCAACTGCAGCTCCAGCTGATATTTTTGCTCCCGTAACTGATCATGCTGCTGCCGCTGCTGCCGAACGGCATCTTCCAAAGAACCAATATGACTTTGCTGCTGTTTTCGACTTTCTTTGCTGGCCAATACTTGTTCATGATATGCAGCCAGCTGCTGTTGCTCCTGCTGAACAAGCTGCTGATTTTCTGCAATTTCCTGCTGATACTGCGTAGCCCTTTGTTCTAACTGCCGCTGTTCTGCCTGCTTACCTGCAAGCCCCCGCTGTAAAACAGCAAACCGCTGCTGTTCCTCTACAGATTGCTGATTTAACAGTTCCCAACGCTGCTGAGCGGTCGCCAGCACAATTTCATTTTGACTGCAAATATCCTGTAATGCTTTTTGCTGCTGTTGCTGATTTTTGATTTCTTCTGTTTGAACATTCAGCAAAGCTTCCTCTTCAGCCAGCTGCTGCTGCCGCTGTTGTTCCTGCAGCAGTGTCTCTGCTTGTTTTTTCAAATATTGTTCCTGCTCCTGCAAAGAAACCTGCTCAAACTCCAGTTCTCGCTGCAAGCGCAGTTCCTCTCTCTGCTGCTGGTCCATCTGCTGTTCCAATTGGGCAATACTCCGAATCAGCGTCTGATCCTGCTGATGTAAGGCTGCAACTTCTGCCTTTTTTTCTCCGGTTTCCGCATAGTAGACATCTAAACCATTATTTTGCTGCGCTATTTGCTGTTCTAGCTGTAACACCTGCTCTTCCAGCTGCATAATCTGCCTTCGCCGAGCAAGTAAACCGCCCCGCTCTTTTTCATGATTCCCTCCGGTCAAAGCACCTCCCGGTGTCACCAACTCACCATCCAAAGTAACCATACGATGATGAAATCCACGTTTTTTGCCAATGTCCACAGCAGATGCTAAATCGGCAACCACCCATACTTTCCCCAGCAAATGCAGCATGATAGCCTCATAAGCTGTATCAAATTCTATCAAATCTGCTGCCAACCCCAATACATTGGCCTCTGTACTGAGATCTTCTTCCGCTCGCTGTCCCCGCACCGTATTCAATGGTAAAAAGGTAGCGCGGCCTTTTTTATACTCTTTTAAATACTGAATTGCAGCCTGCGCCTGTTTATCCGTTTCTGTTACTAAATTTTGCAAACTGACGCCCATTGTTGTTTCAATAGCTTTCTCCAAATGCTGCGGCACACGAATTAGCTGACTGACTGTACCAACGATTCCATCCAGTTTTCCCCGTTTCTTTTGCTCTAATACAGACTTTACACCATATTGATATCCTTCTCCGCTGTCCTCTAGCTCTTTTAGCGCTTTTGCACGGGATTGCTGTTCTTGCCACTTGGCTTGTGTTTCACTCAATTGCTGCCGCAGTAAAAATTGCTGCTGTTTCCGTTTTTCAATTTCCTGCTCCAAAACTGCAACTTTCTGATTATGAACCTGCTGTAAAGTCTGCTGCTCTGCTAATTGTGTTTGTAAAATCTCTCTCTGCTTTTGTTGTTCTGCCGCCTCTTGGCGCAGAGCATCTACTTTCTGTTCCAGTTTTTCTTTACTCCGTCCACCACCGGATAGTTCCTGTTCCAGTCTTAGTAAAGCATTGCGATTATGTGCCTGCGCCTGCATAACGCTAAATACCGCCGCTTTATTTTCTTCCTGTTGCTGATTGATTAGCTGTAAATGGTCTTCCAATTGTTGCAGCTGTTGCTTTTGTTCTTCTACTGCAATTTGCTGCTGCTGAAAAATTTGTTCAGCAGCACTGGCTTGCTGCTGCTTTTCTTCCAACGTCTGTGCCAAAGCAACTTTTTCTTCCTGCTGTATTACAATTTCTGCCTGCAATTTTAATAATTGTTCCGTCACATTTTCCTGAAGCTGCTGATTTGCCTGAATTTTATTACTGTGCCGCTCCAATTGATTCTGCAAATCATAAAAAGCCTGCTGCCGTTGCTGAAAATTAGCCTCCTCCTGCTGGGCATCCAAACGCAATTGAGCCAGCGCGGCATCCTGCCCGGATAATTGGGCAGAAAGCTGCGCTAACCCATCCTCCATTTGTAATTGTTTCCCTTGCAGCTGTTGTTCTTTCGATTGATTTTCGCTGATATCGTGAACCTCCAGCGATAGCTCCAGTCCATCGAGCTGCTGCTTCCATTCCCGATATTGTCTGGCTTTCTCCGCCTGCTCACCTAATGGACCAACCCGTTCTTCCAATTCATTGACAATATCCTGTACACGAATCAGATTATCCTCAGTATCCTTCAATTTTCTTTCTGCTTCCCGTTTCCGGTATTTATATCGAGTAATTCCAGCAGCTTCTTCAATTAATCCGCGCCTGTCCTCCGGCTTTAAAGACAGAATTTCATCCACCTTACCCTGACTGATGATTGATAACCCTTCCCGTCCCAATCCAGTATCCATAAATAATTCCTGAATATCTTTCAGACGACTGGAAGCTTTATTGATAAGATACTCGCTTTCACCGGAACGATACAACCGACGAGTTACAGTAACCTCATCAAAATCTACATCAAAAATACCTGCACTGTTATCCAACGTTAAGGAAACCTGTGCCATGCCCAAAGGTCGCCGATCTGCACTGCCCGCAAAAATCACATCTTCCATTTTGCTTCCGCGCAGATTTTTAATACTCTGCTCTCCCAAAACCCAACGAATACTATCCACTACATTGGACTTCCCACTACCATTAGGACCCACGATTGCCGTAATTCCACTGGGAAATTCAAATTCTACCTTGTCTGCGAAGGATTTAAATCCTTGGATTTCCAGTCTCTTTAAATACATAAACCCCACCTCTCTTTACTGCTCAATGGCTCCCATTTCAATCAATGTAAGACAAGCTGCATTCTGTTCCGCTTCTTTTTTCGTTTTTCCGGTACCTTCCGCCCGAACAACTCCATTAATACGTACACAGGCTGTAAAGCTTTTAGCGTGATCCGGACCTTCCTCACGAATAATGTCATAACTGATACTGTCCTCTTTATGACGCTGCACCAATTCCTGCAATTGCGTTTTATAATCTCCGTAATGTCCCTTTCGCACCTGCTCCAGTTCAGGTTGAATATGACGCAAAATCAATGGACGGACTGCATCAACGCCCAATTCTAAATAAATAGCACCTACCATGGCTTCCCAGGCATCTGCCAAATTGGAAGAACGATTGGCACCGCCACAACCCCGTTCACCCTTTCCTATCAAAAGGTACTCCCCTAAAGATACTCTTCTGGCTGCATTGGCCAAACTGCTTTCACAAACCAGAGCGGCTCTCATTTTTGTCAGTTCACCTTCCGGCTTATGAGGAAATTCCTCATAGAGATAGTGCCCGACTCCCAAATCTACAACAGCATCCCCTAAAAACTCCAGCCGTTGATTGTTAATCAGTTCACTTCCTGTTTTCTCTAAAATAAAAGATGGATGGGTTAACGCAATACTTAACTGCTCTAAATTCGTCAAATCAATATGCAATCGCTGCAGCAATTGTTGTAAATGATTTTTTCTTTTCTCTGGTATCATATTTTTCCTTCTTTCTTTTTATTGTGTTTCTAAGCTATTTGTATTATAATGTTTACAGCTTTTAAATTACTATACTTTAGGGGGATTTACAATGAAAATTTGTTTACCTACACGGGATGGCGTCATTGACGCTCATTTTGGTCATTGCGACCATTACACCATCTATACAATTGAAAACCGTCAAATCGTAGCAGAAGAAACCATGGCTTCTCCAGAAGGCTGCGGCTGTAAATCCGGCATCGCACCAGTTTTAGCACAAGCTGGTGTACTGGTAATGCTGGGCGGTAATATGGGTGATGGTGCAAAAAACGTACTAAATTCTAACGGAATCGAAGTCATCCGCGGCTGCTCCGGTCCTGTAAGAGAAGTTGCAGAAGCTTGGCTGCGCAATGAGCTTTCCGATAACCAGATTGCCTGCGATCATCATGACTGCGACCATCACTAAAATTGCGTCAGCAACCAAGGTAAAAAGTACGAAAAGAAACACATGATAACTGCGGCCATGCCAACTCCCAATATAATGGGCGGCATGGCTCTTTTTATGCTGATATTCAGCATAGAGGCAATCAATGCGCCTGTCCATGCTCCAGTACCCGGCAAAGGAATACCTACAAAAATAAACAATCCCCAAAATTCATATCGACGTATCTTATCGCTTTTTCCCATTGCTTTACTTTCTAACCGTTCTACCAT
>USPE01000077.1 GCA_900556545.1 uncultured Peptococcaceae bacterium
AGCCACAGCAGGATTGGTAGCAACAACAGCTGCACCCACACCAGCAACAGCAGCGGTACCCAGTTTTAAGAATTTTCTTCTATTCATTTCCATCTTAGTTGGCACCTCCTACTACAGTTGGTTCTACGTGACATTCCCAGCAAGTTGGATTTACCTCAGAGTAGGTATGACATTTCAGGCAGAAATCTTCATAGTTAGAATGACATTCAAAGCAGGTGTTCTGCAGGCTTGCCAGATATTCGGTGCCATCTTCGGCAACATATACACGGTTGCCCTCACGAACCACTTCTATTTTCCAGTCATTTAACAAATCCATATGATGAGCGCGCATCCATTCAACATCTTCTACACATTTGTAGTCATCGCCGGACAACTGGTTGATAACCGGGGTGTCGAGGCTGACTTCAGGAGCAGCGCCGCTAGCTGGAGAAAACACTACAGACCAGAATGGAACGGTGACTAATACAGCAAAGATTACAATTCCGATAAAAATATTGGTTTTTTTCATCTTATGCTTCCTCCTCATCGTCTAAATTCTGTAAAGGTTCAAAACGCAGATTTTCTTCACGTTTCTTTTCACCCTTCATAACCAGAGCGTTACCCAATAATTCATGCACACCGCAAACTTCTACGCCAGGGTTCCAATAACGCATCAGAGCTGGTAAAGCTGCACGGTCAATCGCACAGATACAAGCCAGCATATTTACGCCATGACGTTCTTTTACAAATTTAACCGCATTGGCTCTTGGGAAACCACCACGCATACGCATTTCCATGTTTTCATCGTTACCCAAACCGGCACCGCTGCCGCAGCAGAAGGTTTTTTCACGGATGGTGTCTTCCGGCATTTCATGCCATTCTACACAGTGATCCAGAATGTAACGTGGTTCGTCCAGCAGGCCCATTGCACGAGCAGGGTTGCAGGAGTCATGATATGTGGCAACAATGCCTTTGTTTCTGGATGGATCCAGTTTTACTTTATTGTGACGCAGTAAGTCGGCAGTAAATTCGCAAACGTGAATCATTTTGGTAGATTTTGCGTTTTCAAATACAGTACCGGTTACAGGGCTCTTTGGTACTTCCAGGTTGGATGGAGCAGGACCGTTCATAGTATCCATGTACTGATTCAGTACACGCCACATATGGCCGCATTCCCCGCCAATGATATATTTTACGCCCAGACGCTGTGCTTCTGCATAGATTTTAGCGTTCAGACGTTTCATCATTTCATTGGAAGTAAACAGACCAAAGTTACCGCCTTCTGAGTTATAGGTACTCAATGTGTAGTCCAGACCCATTTCATGGAACAGCATCAACTGACCCATCAAACTGTAAGTCCCCGGTGTAGCAAATACGTCACCGGATGGCGGAACGTATAAAATTTCTGCACCTTTCCGGTTATAGGATAAATCCAAACGTACACCGGTAATATCTTCAATATCATCCACTGCCATGTCAAAGGAGTCTACTACCCCGTGAGGCTGAATGCCCAAGTGGTTCCCTTTCATGTAACAAGCAGATACAGGACCCATTACCCAGTCAATACTCAAACCAACCAGGTTCAGCAATTCACGGCCAATCATGGTAATTTCAGCGGTATCAATACCGTATGGACAGTATAAAGAACACCGTCTGCATTCGGTACACTGGAAGAAATAGTAGAACCATTCTTTCAGTACTGGCAGAGTCAGTTCTCTGGCCCCTACCATTCTTGCCATTAATTTACCTGCCAATGTGTACTCTTTCCGATAAACGGAACGCATCAGTTCAGCACGTAAAACAGGCATGTTTTTTGGATCGCCGGACCCTAAAAAGAAATGACATTTGTCAGCGCAAGCACCACATCTTACGCAAATGTCCATAAATACTTTTAAGGAACGGAATTTTTGCAGACGTTCTCTCAGACCGTCTAAAATAATCTGCTGCCAGTTTTCAGGCAGCTTCCAGTCTTCATCAGCTGGAGACCAAGTACGTGGATTTGGGAACCCGATCATTTCTAAGCTTTCTGGTTTACTTGCATAACTGTAAGTACCAGGTCTGAATTCTACCGGCACGTCCATCCAGCTTGTTTCAGGCGGCTTAAAGTCAATCTTGGTAAGTTCCTGTGGTTTTGGAAGTTTTGCCATGTTAACACCCCTTCATCATATTTCCTATTCTTTTTCTATATAGTTACTGCACCGCATAAAAGTGCTAGTATCCACCGTTTCATTGAGCAGATTTGCCTTTTGCAGGATATCGTTCATTTCTTTAATTTGGGCAATCCGCAAATTGTAAATCATTTCTTTGCTTTCACTGTACAGGTCAAAGGCGATCAGCATCAGCGTATCAACATCACTGAACAGATCTTCTAACTCTGTCTGTGTGATTTCTCCTGATTTTATTTCACTCTGGAATACTTTCACCACCAGATTTTTGAAGCTAGGCAAAAAGGCCAGTGCTTTTGATGGTTTTAAGTCCTGTACGGCGCGAATCTTCAAGATCATTTCCAAATGCTGATACAATTTATCAGCATCCCGATCGCCGTGCAGTTCTCCCAACAGATGATCCATACTGCGATAAATATTGCTGCCAACCGGATTGGTAAAATCCTTGTCAACTTTTACAAAATATTTATGCGCTTCTACCGGATAGGCGGCAATCGCCTGTTCAAACCATTTTTCTAACAATTCTTCATGCTTTGCCTGCATGAGCCGGTTTAAAGACTTGCTCATCCTTTCACCTCCCATCAAAAATATTGCAAACCCCTATTCTTTATTTAAGCGGCAGGCACCAAATAACTGTGCATACCGGGCAAAAGATAGCTTACCCCAAAGAATGTAAAAATAACTGCTACAAAGCCCAAGACAGACAGCCAGGCCGCCCGCTTTCCCTTGAAGCCTTTTAAAAACCTGGTGTGCAGATACGCTGCGTATACCAACCAAGTAATTAACGCCCATGTTTCTTTTGGATCCCAGCTCCAGAATGCGCCCCAAGCATATTCTGCCCATACGGCCCCTGTTACCAGCATAATGGTCAAAAACGGCAGCCCTACAAAAATTAATTTGTAGGAAATATCATCCAGAACCTTTAATGCAGGCAATTGGGTATTAAGACGACTGTGGAAATCTACTTCTTTTTTATCTTTTAACAGATAGGCAATGGATACAGCAAAAGAAATTGCAAAAGAACCATAAGCAATCACCGCTGCCGACACATGCACTGCCAGCCAATAGCTGCGCAGCGCAGGCATAACCGGCTGTATGGTTAAATCAATACTAACCAGCCAACAGGAAATCACAACTGCCACCGGCATCACAAAGATGCCTACTGCGCCAAGATCAAACTTTTTTTCTACAATAGTGTACGCCATAACTACAGCAAACACAAAACTCAAGCCGAATTCAAAACCGTTGTTCAACGGCAAACCGCCGATCAACGCAGAACGAACCAACAAGCTCAACGCATTTAACAGCAACCCGATATATACAATTTTGGTTGCTAACTTCTGCATTTTTTTGTTTCCGGACCAGAAACTAAATGCATAAATCATAAAGGAACCTATATAGGCAGCCAACATAAACCACAATAAAGGTAATTGCAACTGTTCCATTTTTTACGAAACCTCCTGTTGTGTTTCCGGCCACTGTTCAGCCAGTTTGGTTTGCAGTTCTTCTACAACAACAGGACTTTTGCTGTAACACCAGATCCTGCTTTGTTTATGATCTAAAATGATTCTCAGCTCTTGATACCGGCCGCTGAAGAACATCAGAGAAGCTATGGTTGCCAATAAGAAACCTGCAAATACGATAAAGGTTCCCTGTCTGGTTTTTAACTCTAAGATGCTGTATGCCGCCGTATCTAAAAACTCAATGGTTGCCCCGTTTTCATCCAGCGTTAACACATCGCCCGGCTGCACAAACTGCCCGCGCGGCTCGTTGATGTGGTCGCTGATTTGCAGATAAACCTTACCATCAATATTGGCAACAGCCACAGTTTGCCCGGCAATTTTGCTGGGTTGATTATCCGGCAAACCATAAGTAGTGTTTTCTTCTTCATTGGCACTTCCTTTGACCTCTACCAGATGACGATAATCGTAAGAGTTTTGATAAATCATCATACTGCCGTAACGATACGGTGAATTTACTTTTGTTTCGGCATTCTCAGCAACCAGCTGACCGTCTACATACAGGTTAAATCGTGTCACCCAGTTATCAATTTCCTGCGCTTCATCATACACCGTTTGAAAATCCAGAATCTCCACCTGGCTATCAGAACCGTATGCCTGCTTCAATTCATCAGGAAACGGCCGTGTCTGTCCCACCTGCCCCATTACATATCCTTGTGTGTGAAAGGTAGTAAACAAAGCGCCAATTAAAATAATCAACATGGAAATATGCAGCAAATGAGGTGCGCAAAGGCCAAGCTTGCCCTTTTGAGCCAACAGCTTTACCTGATGCTGCTCCTGCTGCCGACTGACCTTATAATGGTTTTCCTGCAGCCATGCCAGCACCGCAGGTTCGTCCGCTGCATAAGTAATATACTGACCTTGGTCAGGTACATCGGCAGCTGTGCGATGCAGCTGTTTCCATAACCCGGGCAGTAATTTTGCGGTACATAAACTCAAATTCAGAAAAAAGGCCATTACAAGAATACGAAAAGACCACGAATTAAATGCGTCAGCCTCTGGATAAATAGTAGCTAAAACCGAAATTACAGCAATTGCCGCAATCAAAATGACTGCCAACTTCAAAGATGATAAGAATTTTAGCATGGAAATCTCCTTCTGAATATCTGTATAAAATCTTAACTTTAACATTATATCTGAAAAACAGCTAAAACACTACACATTTTGTGAAAAAAACAACATTTTCAAAACAAAAATTACATTGTAAAATTTATGTTATACCATAGATTTCTTTTATCATACCATTATCATAGTTTATAGCTCACTACCCACTGCCATCTTATCTCGTATTTTTTCCAGCGCACTTTTTTCTAAACGAGAAATCTGCATCTGCGAAACGCCCAATAACGCTGCAATTTTACTCTGTGTCAGATCCTCAAAATAACGATAATAAATCACCTGTTTTTGCTGCTCGCTCAATACTTCCATTGCAGCTTTCAAATCTTTCTTCAACTCTACATGATCCAGATTCTGATCCATAGCACCCAAATACAACTCCGGCACATTGTTTTCATTTTCGTTCAATTGCTCCGACAACGATGTAGTCTGACTGGCCTGTTTTGCCTCTATCACTTCTTTTAAATCAGCCTTATCCATTTGCAGCAGTTCAGCCAACTGCTCGGTCGTGGGCGGATTGCCGTGTTTCTGGTAATATTCGCCCTCTGCTCTGGTAATCCGCGTGCTTAACTCCCGATATTTGCGCGGAATCACCACACGCCAGGTATTATCCCGATAATAATTCATAATCTTGCCGGAAACAGTTCTGTAAGCAAAGGTTTTAAATCGTATCTCTTTTTCAGGATCAAAACGCTCCAATGCACCCACCACAGCAATGCGGGCTACCTGCTGCAAATCTTCCCGTTCCCACGGCAGATAACACTGGGACTGACACCAGTATTTGATCAACGGCTCCATGGCAGTCAGAATATCTTCCATGCCTGCAGGAGTGGGATTTTCTTTGTATGTGAGTACCATTTGTTCGATATCTTTTTTCATAATCCGCTCCCCCTTCTACTACCAGCGAAGCCATCCGCTTAAACTGTTGCCTGTTTCATTAAAGGTTACTTCATCTAATATGGCCTGCATTAGCAGCAAGCCTCGTCCATGTTCTTCTAAGGATATCATGTCCCAGGTTTGGTGCTGTAAAGATTTTGGTACACCCGGGCCCTCATCAGTGACTGTAAAAGAAAACCCCTGGGGGGTGCACTGCCAGCAAATTTCTACACTGGCATCATTCTGATTTTGGGGACAGCCGTAAAGCAATGCATTTTGCACAGCTTCCATAATACACAGCCGAATATCCATCTGTTTTTCTTCTCCAATGTTCCACTGCCGCAATTGCTGCAGCAGGCAATCTGTTACATCTGTAATCTGTGCAATTGTGGAAATTTTCATCTGTACCTGCATCTGTTTATCCTCCGCTTTTATTCTACCCCGGCTTCCCGCAATCTATTTTTTATGATTTCCGCCAGCAATGGGTCAATGCCCAGATGTTGGGTCAAATCTATTTTTATATGGGGATACCTCTGCTCCATAGCCTCTAAAATTTTAGGAATCCCGTTAGATAAGTGATTGCCGCGGGTTAAAAACATAGGCACAATAACAATCCGCTTTGCGCCTGCTTCAGCCAGCCGAGCAATTTCCTGCTCCAACGTAGGCTCTGCTACTTCTACAAAAGAACCGCTGACAGAAAGATTGGGCAATTGCTGCGCCACCATGCGCCACATATTGCGCACCTCTGTATTTGCCTGTTCCCGAATACTGCCATGCCCTAATAAAATAACTGCTTGTTCCATCACACACTCCATTTGTTATACATCAATGTAATCTTTTTCTTCCGGAATTGCATATGCCAGAAGAATATATACCGCAATCGCCGTCAAGGTACTGACGGGCGGAAATAAACAAACCAATACCCATACCATACGCACAAAAATAGCATCAATGCCAAACAAATTGCCAATTGCCGCACAGACACCCAACAGTTTTCGTCCCTGCTTTGGTCTTCTCAACTTTTTTATTTTACGCATTTGCCCTCACCTGCTTTCATCTATTTTATAAAAATTTCCGACTATGCTATTGTTCAAATTTTCATTGTCCTGTAGAATATAACATAACAAAGTAAGGCTACGCCATACAGTATATTTATCAATCTATTCATGTCAGGAGTTATTTTTATGAGAACTTTATTATTTGCTGCTGCGATTCTGCTCAGCGCCATTGTTGTCTTGCTTGCCTTTTTTTCCATTACCGGCCTGTTAAGCAGTCTGATCTACACCGTAATTTCTTCCGGTATTTCGATTCTGCTTATCTTTGCATTGTTTCATTTTATTTATCTGTACACCGCCAAAGACAAGAAAAACTGATTTTATCACGGTAAATGCGTCAGCTCCGGCTGGCGCATTTCTATCAGCCCCAAGGCAAATAACTGTAAACTGGCATATAAGTTGGTCCAGAACAATTTACTGCGCTGCCAGTGACTGCGCAAAAATAATCGTTGATCTTCATTCATACAGCCGTCCTGCTGCGCCTGCTCAATCTGCGCCAGTTCCTCGCTGTCTGCCAGCACAAGATTCAAAAACTGATAGGTTTCTTCCACTTCATCCAGTCCCAGCACCTGCTGCCATTCCAGTTCAATCAATTTAAAATTCAGCCAGTATGCTGTAAACCCTTTGCTGATTCCCAAACTGCCCGTATCGCAAAACACCATTGTTTTAAGATTCCATCTATCAATACGTTTCAGATTATCCATACTCCAACTGCGGGCTTGTTCCAGCTCGTGCTCTGTAATATCATTATTCCGAATGCACTGATTAAATAACGCAATAATTTCTTTTGTGTTCATATTTTGCGGTGCATCAGAAAAAAAACGGGTCATTTCTTCTGCAGCCAGCCCTGTGGCCACTGCTGTTGTCAACCAGAAAAAACCTTCTGACTGAAATAACGAATCAACGCCAGACATATTTATGATATCCCATGACAGCATTCCGCCATCCTTCATTTTTTCCATAGCAATTCACCTCTATCATAAACTTTGCTTGATTGTATCCCTATTATACCCTTTTCTTTCTCAGTGGGCAATGGGAATAACTTGTCATACCCGCCAACTTCCCACAGTTATAAAAATAATTATACAAAGTTTTTCTCTGAAATTTACATTTTCTTTTCACAGATCTGCTATAATACCAATATCATTTCTAATCCATACAGCTTTTGTAACCAAAAGCAAAGCCACAGCGCTTTTCTAAGCTGCTTTTTACACAATGCCGGTGAAACAAAACCGCCGGCACAATATCAAATACAGTTTAAACATTCGCAAAGGAGCTAAGAACCATGAACGGTTATATTTTTGATTTAGACGGCACTTTACTGGATTCTATGCCATTTTGGCAAAAACAATTAGATGACCTTCTTACAGAACGGGGCATTACACCGCCTGATGATTTGCTGGACCGCACCAAAACCATCGGGCTGGAATCTGCCACCGGCATGATTTTGCAGGAGTTTCATTTACCTGATGACCCTGCCCTTGTATATCAGCAATTTGAGCAGAACATGGCAAAGCTTTACTGCTCTGTGATTCCGCTTAAACCGGGCGTTCAGCAATTTTTAGATAAACTGGCTGCTGCCCGTGTGCCTATGGCCGTA
>USPE01000078.1 GCA_900556545.1 uncultured Peptococcaceae bacterium
ATCAATTTTACTGATATCCGTTACAGTCAGTGAAAACAGTTCGTCCTGTTCCCAACATTCCCCCACCGTCAAAGGCTCTCCTACCTCATTTACAATAACCGCTTCTTTCGGTGTTATCAACAGAAAATATGCCAGAACCAAAAGTATCATCGGCAGAATGAAAATTATAATCATCCACACAAACCACTGCCGTAAAGATTTCACATGTTCTTTTTCCATTGTATCAGCCCCTAAAAATTGATATATAGACCTATCCATCTCCACTGTCTTTTTAAAATGTTCTATCCGATTTACAGCATAACAGATTGATGCATCAATTGCTACAAAATTGTTCTCAACATGCTGAAAATTGATACAAAAAGCCCGCACCTCTGCCTGATTCAAGCAAAGATGCGAGGATTTTTTATAATCAATCAGACGGGATTACATATTGATATTCCTGTCGATACATCTTTTCAGCATCGTTTTCGGAAGGAATCTCCACCACAATATAGATGTCCTGCGTTCCTTTCGGGACCAAGAAACTTTGTTGACAATCCTGCAATACCTGACCTTCTTCTATCCCGGTTGTTTCGTTGCCGTCGCTTTCGCCAATGCCGAACACACTATCATGATTACTTTGCAACGGACCGCTATCTCTGCTGTAAGCATGAACAATGGCATATAGGCCTTTTACAGTTCCGTAAGCTGTTGTTTTTGTCTCCGAATAACCGAAATTGGCAATAGAAAAGGTTACCTGAAAAGCCCGCATATCAGATAAAGACTTTGTATCCGGTATAATATTATCTTTATCAAACTGTTCCAACGTAATTTCTTCTGCAGATTGCATCTGCACCTCAAATAAGGATTCTTCCTGCCACACTTCACCAATTTGTAAGGCAGGTTTCACATCCTTAACAAGATGCTGCTGATCCATTGCTCCGGTATCAAAAAAGAATGCTCCAATAAAAGTCACAGGATTGGTGCCAAACCACATACAGAAAAATGCAACAAAAAGAATCAATAACAACAATGCCCCCAACAGTAACATCCGTACCACATAAAAAATCATATCCAGTGCTGTTTTTGCAGAATCTTTCACTCTGTTCGCCCCCTTTTCATTGTCATTTGCCCAGCTGCTTAAAATTTGGAAAAAAATTGTTTATACATTTATTATAACAAATTGTAAACTTATTGCTATAGCCACGTTCCCAACAGACTGAAAGCTGATACGAAATCCAAAGTCCAATAAACCACCAAGCGATAAGAATGATATTTAACACCCTTTTTCCAGTGGAAAATAATTTCCAATCTTTTAAAACCATAATAGCCGATAAGAAAGTATTGCAAAAAATCCATATTATCCATAGATGATAAATAAACATTTGTTCCGTATATTCAAAAAATATACTACCAAATAATAAAAAAACAAACAGAATATTAATCACTCTAGGTACATGTTTTGATATTTTATTCATTCCATATTCCTCCATACTGCATAAACAAACGCTCCAATAAGGAAATATACTTTTACCGAAGATTATTTGCATGTCTTATTAAAGCGCTTGCAGCATTTGTTTATTCAGCTAGATCAACATCTCTTACAGTAATCGGATCAACAGGGATTCACAAGGATTTGCTTTACAAACTCCAAGTAATTTTGCTTACAGCTTCTTGATTTGAATCAGTTGACATCCTGCACAGCAAAACAAAAGCAACGCCGCAACTATTTTTAAACATTTACCATTGTGTTCCCCTATAATCACAGCATAACAGATTGATAAATATATTGCCAGAACAATGTTCTCAACAGGCCGAAAATTGATACGAAAAGTACCCCATAAATAGAGAGTTTTGCACTTACAGAAAGATTTTACGACCTGATGGTTCCTCACCACCATAAAAGATCAAATGGCTCGCAGGTTTCTCCGGCAATCATTTTATAATCCTCTGTATCCAACTGAAAATAGTATGCAGTAAAGGAATAGCCGGCCTCTGCCAAAAGCTGCTGCAATCCATCCGCTTCTTCCTGCAAATTGGCTTTCTGTTCCTCCGGCACCTGACAAAAATACAGTGCAATTTCTACCGGAACAGCATCTGCAGAGAAGGGATCATCGGTCCAAATCCCATCGCCAAACGGCAGCTTATCATCTGCAACGCCTGGTGTATTGTAGGTAATCACCTTGACATCGGTATAATACGCAGCAAATTTTCCCTGATAATTTTGCCGAATCACATCATCCACCAAACGCTGATACTCCTGTGTCCAGCTCTGCAAGGTTCTATACCGTCTGTCCTCGTTACGCTCTCTGGTATCAATGGTTACCTTCTTGCTGCGCTGCGACCAATGCACCTGAAACGCCGGATTTTCCGCAAAAACCCCTTTCGGCTCCACTGTGAATATATACTTTCCATAGAGGATACTCAAATCCGACTTTGCAATCCTAAGCGGCTCTGCGCCATACACCTGCTGCAGATATTCCTTTACATCTGCCCGCGCCTGTATGCGCATAAATACAGGGATATACAGCACAGCCACTACCAGCGCTGCCAACAACAACGCCGCAACTAATTTTTTTATTTTCCCCATTGCGCCTCACCCCCATATGCACAGCATAACAGATTGATGTATTGATTGCAGTAAAAATAGTTGCAGAATGTCATATCATTTTCAAAATGCAACTCTATTTTTTTACTGATGATTTATTGTTACCGAATCAACCATAATATTGTGGGAACCACCATTCTCGATAATAAGTTCCCCATCTCCAACAGGTAATACCGCCTCTAGTTGACCATGCTTATTTTCATTAACAATTTCTATATTTCCCAAAAACTTTTTATCATACCCTTTGCTATCTTTTTCTACTACATAATATAATTCTAACTTAGAAACATTACCATAGGAACAGTTTATTTCAACCAATACAGGAACTTCTTCTTTAAAATAAAACATTTCCGAATAACGTAATCTATCAGCAGGTTTTAACTCTGTAGCACAAGCAAATGTAACAGGTAGTTCCGCAGTCTCATTTGCAACCTCAATTTCGCTTTTATTCGCAGATATTGATGTATCTGAATATACATCCGACGCAAATATATCATGCAGAACAGTTCCTGCCGAAGGCGTATTCAACAGGGAATTGTCAGTGGCTTGATAAAATAATACTACTTTGTTGTCATACCGCAGCAGCAAATGATCATCCAGCCAATAGGCATTCTGTGTTCCATAATCATATTGGGCATCTGCACGTGTCTGATAGTTTTTTTTGCAGTTTTTCCTCTTGCTGATCCAATACATTTGTTTGATTGCTTTCCCAAACCTCATACTGCAATGTAACAATGTTTTGCGGCGCAGCAATATCATCTGCCTGGGATTCAATATAACTGCCATGACTGCTGGAGATTCCTTCTGTTTCTTGCGCTGATACATACCGATAAGGCAGCTGCTCACTCTGCAAATCTGCCAGTGTAAGCGGCAGTGCCTCCGCCGAAGTTTCTTCTATGGGCGCATAATACCATTGGCCAATATTGGCTTTTGGATCTTCCTCAACAATATAATTCACAGCAAGCATGGTAGTGGTGATTATCAAAACCAAGCTGCAGGCCAGCAAAGTGACTACCAATGTCACTAGAACAGAACCAATGGGTTTATTTCTTTGCACATACACAACACAAAGTAGGATAGTAAGTACATTATAGGCAACCAAACCATAAAAAATAGTAACTGCCAGATTCCCCAACAACTGACCAGATTGCACAAACATCACAGTCCGCAAAATAGAAAACAGAAAGCTTGCGCCGGGCAAAAGCAGTCCCATCCATCGCTGCGGTCTACGCACCAAATAAAATTGCGCTGCCAATACAATAATCGTAATGATTCCACCTAACCAACCGCTTTGGTTTAACATAATAATCCCTCTTTTCAGCGTAAATGAATTCCTACATATACAGGAAATAAAAAATACTACAAATATAAAATTTTTTATTTTACAGTAGTATATCATACTTTTGCCAGGATGGGTAGTGAAATTATACCTACTTATCTAACAACTTCTACTTAGCAGAGATACAGTAAAATAAGTACGTCTTGCGAACCTTTGCAAAAACTTCCTATCACACACCGTTGCCCAAAGCGTATTGGTGAGTACAGCTATAGCAAATATACTCCCCCATGATACCACCGCTGACAGCAACACCTCAAAACAATAGGCATACATATGGATTTGTTCTGCTGCAATTTGATTTTTCTGCGCAAAAAAGTTGCTATCTGGCTGGTAAGCTGCTCCATCATATACAATCCCCTTTCGCTGCAGTCAGTATAGCATCTTTTTAAATAAATATTTGCATTGTGCAGTTTTAACCACTATTGTGCAGTTTTAGCACGATCCTGCATGTAACTATGATATTTTAACATCAAATCTGTCGAAAATGTTAAGCCCTCACAAGTTAATAAAAGCTCACCCTGATGCTGTTCAGTCAACCGTTTAATCTGTTGTAGGCCCAATCCATGCCGCAAATTGTCCTTTTTGCTGGTAGGTGGCAATGACTGTGTACTGAGTGATAGATTCTCTCCCACACTGTTTTGCATCTGCAAATAAAGATAGGTTTGGTCATTCCGTAAATGCAACTTAATCCATCTTTGTTTCGGTTTGGACAGTTTAGCAGTTGCTTCCAGTCCGTTGTCCAAACAACTGGCCACAATCAAGGCAAAATCATTCATCAGCTCGTCTGTTAAATCCAATCCCGCATCCAATTCTGTTTGAATGGTGCATCGTGTCTGCTGCTGGTCAGCCAATTGCTTTTTATAAAATAATACTGTATCTAGCAATAAATATCCGGTGTAGGTCACTTTATTCTGCGTCAGTAATTGAAGCTGTTGTTCTACATAGCCTCTGGCTCTGACAACATTGTTCTGCGCCAGCGCATCGTACAAAATCAGTAAATGATTTTTCATATCATGGTGCAGCTGCCTAATTTCCTGTTGATATACAGCCATATTTTTATAGAACTTCTGCTGCTCCTGCACCTTTTCTTTCTCATAAACCAGCTTTGCCTGTAGCCAACTTACCTGATTAGCTTTTGAAAATAAGTAAAGAAACAAAATATTAAACAATAATAGCAACAACGTAATCACACTATAGCCTAAATAAATCTCTTTTGTATTCACCAGATATACAAGGTTTTGTAAATAATAGAAAATAACAATGGAACTTAACGGAATTAACAACAACAATCCATATACATAAATAGGTGCTTTCTGTTCCTGAATATGAAATAAAAAGGTACAAAGATAAATCAAAGCAAATGCAATGGTTTTAGACATAATGACGCCTAAAAAATAGTTATAGGAAAAATCAGCATAGTATAGTATAAAATCACCACGGTATCCCAACAAAATTGCCTTAATCAAAAGCTCCGCTAAATTTTGTATAGAAAAATATACCGCTGCCAACATCAATTTTTTTGAAATCTTATCTCCATACAGCATCAAGGGCAACGCAATAAAAAACACACAACATAGCATTCTCTGCGCTGGTAAATGCAAAAACGTTGAATAAGTAAAACAAAATAAAAAGTCAAGTAAATAACCCATAAATAGTACTTTACGCCCCACTTTAGGATTCTTTAGAAAATGCTGATACAGATAAAACAACATTAATATTTCCGCAGTGCAGCCCAATATATCAGCCAATAACTTCATTATCCATCCCTCTCAATTTTAACAATTTCAAATAATCCTACCAAATTTTTTATTTCGTGTGATATGTTTTCACAATTATAAACGATTAAATTTTATATCATTATACCTTGTTATCACAAAATTACAACCAAAAAATTGCCTAAACCTATACAAAATAAGACAAAAACAAACAGCCTGCTGCCATGAATACCATCATCCATAGCGGCAGGCTGTGCTTATGCAGTTCTGTTATTTTCTTTTCCAGGTAGTACCTTGTTTGGTATCTTCCAAAATGACACCAATCTCATTCAGCTGATTGCGAATCTGATCGGCCATGGCATAGTTTTTGTCAGCTCTGGCCTGTTTGCGCAGGTCAATCAGCAGATTCATCAAATCGTCCACCAAGCCGTCGTTGGCATTGTCGGCAGCGTTAAAGTCCAAGCCCATAATATTTAACAGGGCGGTATAGGTGTCTGCTGCTTTTTGCAGCGCAGCTTTGTTCAGCCCATCCTGTTTTAGGTAGGTATTGATTTCCCGCGCTGCATCAAATAACGCGGCGCTGGCCAATGCGGTGTTAAAGTCATCGTTCATGGCATCCTGAAAAGCTTCTTCAACCGCTACAATTTTTTGCAGCAGCAGGGCATCTCCGTCAGTTTCTTCGGCGGTAGCTGCTTTCAAACCATTCTGCATAGCTGCATAGCAGTTTTTCAACCGTTCCAGACCTTTTTGCGCCACTTGCAGTTTTTCATCGTCAAAGTCCAGAGGACTGCGGTACTGCACCGACAGCAGGTAAAAACGCACGGTTTCCGGATCAAATTTATCTAAAATGTCACGCAGCAAGAAGAAGTTACCCAGCGATTTGGACATTTTTTCTGAATTGATGGTGATAAATCCGTTGTGCAGCCAGTAGTTGGCCATAGGCTTACCGGTAACGCATTCGGTCTGGGCAATTTCGTTTTCGTGGTGTGGGAAAATCAAGTCCTGACCGCCGCCGTGAATATCAAACTGCTCGCCCAGGTATTTGCAGCTCATGGCAGAGCATTCAATATGCCAGCCCGGACGGCCTTTGCCCCATGGGCTATCCCATGCAGGTTCGCCCGGTTTGGCGCTTTTCCACAGGGCAAAATCCATAGGGTCCTGTTTGCGGCTGTCCACATCTACACGGGCGCCTGCCTGCATATCATCCAGATTGCGGCCGGACAGCTTGCCGTACTCTTTATATTTGCGCACAGAAAAATATACATCGCCGTCTATCACATAACCATAACCGGCGTCAATTATTTTTTGTACAAAGTCGATAATTTCCTGCATATGCTCGCTTACTTTAGGATATTTGGTGGCAGGCAGCACATTCAGCGCTTTTACATCTTTAAAGAATTCATCAATATAACGGGCAGCCAGCTTGATTGGATCGTCCTGTTCTTCGTTGGCCCGTTTGATAATTTTATCATCTACATCAGTAAAGTTCTGAATGTAGGTCACTTCATAACCGCAATATGTCAGATAACGGCGAATGGTGTCAAACACCACAATAGGACGGGCATTGCCCAAATGAATGTAGTTATAGGTAGTTGGCCCGCATACATACATCTTTACTTTGCCCGGCTCCAACGGTTTGAACTCCATTTTGGTATTATTTAAGGTGTTATGCACCATAATTGGCTTATTCATGCTTGGCATCCTCCAAATGTTTCATTTTTTCTTCTAAATGCATAATGCGTTCCCGCATACATTCCAGTGTAATTTCCACCGGATCGGGCAGTTTATCGTGATCCAAATCCGCCTGATGCTTGGCTTTTCGCTCGGCATCGTGCTGCATACTCTGTCCGTCTTTGGCCACAACTTTTCCCGGAATACCCACCACAGTGCAATTATCCGGCACCGGTTTCAGCACCACTGAGCCAGCCCCAATCTTTACATTATTGCCAACTGTGAAAGAGCCTAATACTTTGGCTCCTGCACCCACCACCACATCGTTGCCGATGGTTGGATGACGCTTGCCGTTTTCTTTACCGGTGCCGCCCAGGGTAACACCCTGATACAGCGTTACATCATTGCCAATCTCCGCCGTTTCGCCAATCACCACACCGGCGCCATGGTCAATAAACAGCCGCCGTCCCAGCTTGGCACCGGGATGGATTTCCACTTGTGTAAAGAAACGGGCAATCTGAGAGATAAACCGCGCCAACGCAAAATGCTTTTTCTGATACAGCTTGTGAGTAATGCCCCGCTGAATCCAGATGGCATGCAAACCGGGATAGTTCAGCATGACTTCTATTTTTGTTTTAGCAGCAGGATCTCGCTCAAACACCACCTGCACATCCTCTTTCATTTGTTCAAACATAAGCAGCCTCCTTTATCTTATTGTTTCATGTTTCGCTAACTTATCTATAGCTATCTCAAGAGGGCAATATCTTTGCAGAAAGTCCACCTCTGGATGGACTGTGGCAAACGTATTTTATGGAGCT
>USPE01000079.1 GCA_900556545.1 uncultured Peptococcaceae bacterium
AAAATTTACCAATATTTATTAAATTTTTAACTTTAATTTTTCATACGATGTACCTAACTGGCAGATCATATTCAAGCTCGGTCGCTTTTGGCAGCAATCAAATACAACAGACAGATACTGTAAAAGAAAAAAGCAACTCTGACAGAATGAGATTTCATTCTGTCAGAGCTGCTCCATTACACAACATCTTTATTGTATACAGCCCAACGCCATGCAGTTGCTGCAGCTATATTTTCTTATGCCTGATAAACAGTTTCACCATCTTTGATGGTTTCTAATACTTTAATGTCTCTGATTGCCATTGGTTCAATTTTCAGCGGATTTTTATCCAACACTACCAGATCTGCCCGTTTGCCGACTTTGATAGAACCTTTTTCATCTTCTTCAAAGTAAGCATAAGCAGCGTTGATTGTAATTCCTTTTAAAGCATCATATACGCCGATTTTCTGATCTTCACCAATTACAACGCCAGTACGGCTTACTCTGTTGACTGCTGTCCATACAGCATGAAGCATATCCGGTTTTACAACTGGTGTGTCAGTGTGGAAATTGTACATCAAGCCTGCATCCAGCGCATCTTTTACTGGGCTGACACGGTTTCCTCTTACTGCACCGAAGTTTTTCACATGCACATCACCCCAGTAGTTTACATGACCAACAAAGATAGATGGCACCATTTTTAATTTTGCCATCCGTTCAATCTGATCCTTCCGCGCTGTCTGGCAATGAATCATGGTAAACCGCAGATTTTCTTTGTTTGGATTATCAGACAATGGCAACATTTTTTCAATGCTGTTCAGGAACTGATCACCGGCAGCATCCCCGTTGCAATGAGCCAAAATCTGAACATTATCGTCCATAGCCTGTTTTACCCATTGTTCCACTACTTCATCCTGAATAATAGGCACGCCATATTCGTTGCTGCCTTCATAAGGCTGGGTCATCCAAGCAGTTCTCGCCTGTGGAGAGCCATCCAATACAATTTTATAACCGCCAACTTTTACATGCCCTTTGTATTTTCCGCACATATCTTTATAAGCTTCGATAATTTCATGAGCGCCCGGTGCGCAGCTTTCATAAGCAACAACGTCCATTTTCACCATACCGGCCTGGTCAAAGCCTGTCAGCATTTTCAGCACTGCATCATTGGAACCGCCATCCTGAACAGTTGTAACACCGTAAGAGAGATATTGTTTTTGGGAAATTGGCCACAGTTCCACAAGTTTCTTTTGCATTTCTTCAAAAATAGCACCAATCAGTGCATAAGAAGCAGCTTCTGCCAGGTACCCATTCAAACGACCATCTTCATAACGGCCAATTTCACCGCCAGGAATATCTGCCATACTATCTGTAAAGTTTACACCAGCCAACGCCATGCTGTTGGCTACAACCATGTGTACAGAAACATGCATGATTGTGATTGGATGTTCTGTAGAAACCTGATCCAGCAAATCACGATGCGGATGACACCGTTCATCCAGGAAGTTGTCATCATAGTTGATACCGATAATAGGTTGTCCTGCCGGAATCTGATGTTCTTCTTTGTACTGTTTTAAGGTTGCAACAATATCGGCAAAGTTATTGCATACAGCCAAGTCGCACAGACTGGCAAACATAGGCGCCATAGTTGCAGCATGACTATGTGGATCAATAAAAGAAGGCATTAATGTTTTGCCCTGTAAATCTACTAATTCACAGTCAGCGCTTTTCTGTGCAGCCACTGCATCATATGCACCAACTGCTTTGATTTTACCATCAGCCACCAATACAGCTTCTGCAGCATCATCTTGGCCTTCCATTGTGATAATATCACCGTTAAAATATAATTTTTCCATACATGCATACCTCCAGTGAAAATATTTTTAATTTTTGTAATTAACGCAACTTTCCCAACAAACAACTCTATATATTTACATTATACAAAAAAATAGGATAAATAAATAATATATTTTTGATTATAATAATATAAATTTATAGGTATAAGTTATTTGACTCGACAGCCATTGTTATCATTTTTTATTTCATACTTAATACTTTTCTTTACATATTGGGGAATACTAATGATTAAATTTATTTTCATTTAGAAATGAAATATGGTACTGCTTTTCCGTTTCTGATATACTATAATGCAGATAGAGCAGATAGAAATCTTCTTTTCTATCTGTCATGGATATTTAAAGATGCATATTGCATTGCTTTTGGCTTATAAGTAAATCAGATTACTTTAAAAAATCTATATTAAACAAAGAAAGGTGATATTATTATGTCAAACTTTGTAAAACAGCAGGTTACAGACCTGCCACCATCTGGAATTCGTAAATTCTTTGACCTGGCAGCCACTATGGATGAATGTATTTCTCTGAGTATCGGCGAACCAGACTTTGTAACACCAAAATTAATGATGGACGCTGCTGTAAAATCCTTAGAACAGGGCAAAACAGCTTACACCTCCAACGCTGGTCTGATTGAACTGCGTGACGAAATCTGCAATTATCTGAAAAAATATGAACTGAACTATGACGGTGCTACCGAAACATTGATCACCGTTGGTGCCAGTGAAGCAATCGATCTGGCGTTCCGCGCACTGGTAGGCCCTGGGGATGAAGTGTTGATTCCAGACCCATCCTTCGTATGCTATGGCCCATTAACCACTCTGACAGGCGCTACACCAGTCAGCCTGGCTACCTATGAAAAAGATGAATTCCGTCTGACTGCAGAAGAACTGGAAAAGAAAATCACACCAAACTCCAAAGTTCTGCTGTTGCCATATCCAAACAACCCAACCGGCGGTATCATGCGTAAAGAAGATTACGAACCAATCGCTGAAGTTGTAAAAAAACACGACCTGTTCGTACTATGCGACGAAATCTACAGTGAACTGGTTTACGGCGGTGAAAAACATTATTCCTTCGCTGCTCTGAATTACTTTTGCCAGGCATGAAAGAACGCTCTTTAGTAATGAACGGCTTCTCCAAAGCATTTGCTATGACCGGCTGGAGAATTGGTTATGCCTGCGGTCCTGCTGATGTGATCGCTGCTATGACCAAACTGCATCAGTACGGCATCATGAGCGCGCCAACCATGGGTCAGTATGCTGCTCTGGAAGGTCTGCGTCACGGTGAAGCTGAAGTAGCAAAAATGGTAGAATCCTACGACGAAAGAAGAAAAGTAATTGTACAGGGCTTCCGTGATATGGGTCTGTCCTGCTTTGAACCAAGAGGCGCTTTCTACTGCTTCCCATCCATTCAGAGCACAGGTTTAAGCAGTGAAGAATTCTGCGAAAGATTGCTGAAAGCTGAACATGTTGCTGTTGTTCCTGGTAATGCTTTTGGTGCCAGCGGCGAAGGTTTTATCCGTTGCAGCTACGCTTCCTCCATGGAAAACATCAAAGAAGCACTGAAAAGAATTGAACGGTTCATCAATAGCTTAAAATAATTTGTTTATAGAACGAGCATTTGCTCGTTCTATTTTTTTGTCTATTATCATCTTGGACAAAATATCAAACAACTTTCATTTTTCATAATTATGCTTAATATATTCAGTCAATACTTCTTTTTCAATATAAAAATGCTCCCTCTAAAGTGACAAGTTTTTAATTATTACTCTTGCCTACCCAGAAAGGAGCATATCCATTCCTCAACTATAACTAATCTTTTCTTAATATTATTCTTATATCATTTTAATTACACACTATTCGATCTCACTGTAATTAGATTAAACCAATCAAATGCCAATATGGAACCATTACTAGCGGTAAATAAAATAAGTGTAGAATGGCTCTGATACCAAACAATTTAGCAAAATCTTTAAAGGAAAACATACCATAAGCAAAAAATACTAAGAACTTTACAATTTCGTAAGGTAATAGCACTTCATATAAACCACCATTAAATGCATATAACATTGCATATTCACTCAAACCCATATCCATCGCAATTTGTGTTAATGGAGCAGATAAAGAACCCAAAGCACCTAATGGTGTCATTAAAAAATTAGTTAAGAAACCAAATAAATACACCAATGTATAAATCACAGCATCAGTATCACTGAACGAAAGCAGTGGAACCATGATTTCGGATACGATAGCATTGAACTCCAAACTGCTGGCAACAGCACCAATAGAAATAAAAGAGGCAATGAAAAATGCTAATGGATAATTCGCTTTTTTGATATCATCTGCAATGCCAATATTAATGCCTGGCAAATAAAAGAATGCTACCAAAAGTAAGAAACCATATTGCATACCTAAATTATGAATACTATTTGTTAAAAGATAAATTACGAAAATAATGGTCAGAATAGCACCTTTCTTTTCGTTGGTACTCATTTTTCCCAACTTCTTAACTTCTTCTTTCAAAAGATTTTCATCAATAGACGCATCCTGCTTGAATAGTACAGGAATTAATAAATATGGAATGAAGTAAAAAATTAACATTGGTAAATTGTGGACAAAATAAGATACATAATCTAGCGTCAAATCCGGATCTATTGTATTAGCTACACTAATCATAAGCCCTTGAGAATCAGGTGAATATACAAAACACATACCAATCATTAACGCACCAGCTAACATAATACCAGTACCAGTTTTCGTACCGTCCAATTTCAATATTTTACAAAAAGAATATGCAACAGCTGCGAATACCAAATACCCTCCTGGTGGACATACTAGATGAAGTACAATAGCTGATACTGCAAACGCAAAAACAATCTTACGATAACTATAACCAATTTTACTAATGCACCAATATACGATTCGATTTAAAATACCAATACGCATCAATACATTAGTAATAATTAACCCACAAATAACCATCCAAACAACATTATTACTATAGGAAGAAAACACCGTTGTTGCTGGAGCTAACCCCAAAAGCAGATAAGAAAATGGTAACAACATTGCTATGATCATATTTGGAACCAATTCAAAAGCTGTTAATAAAATAAAAAATAACGTAACTGCAAAAAACTTTGTCTGCGCCCAGTTCATCAAACCATCTTCTTTATAGGTGAACAAAATAATTGCTGTACAAATAATTGTGACAACCCATTGAAGCAGAATTTTTTTATCAATTTTATTTGTATTACCCATATTAATTCCTCATTTATTTAAAATTTTACATGGAAGCCACCAATAATGACCATGAAAACTCCCATATTACTATATTTATTTAATCTTCAGATGCCAAACAGAACCCATCCTGTTCTACAAAATCCATAACACCTTTTACTTTAGTATATTTTCTAAATTCTTTACTTTTCGCACCCGGCATTCTAAAATCATTTGTATCTACTTTTTCAATTTCAACTTCTTTTGGTTTTTCAATTTGTGGCACATATTCATATGGATAACGATATGCACGATAAACCATGTTCGTTTTACGCATAGTACCCCAATAAGGAGAAATATATTCCCACACAATCTCAAAATCCTTAGTAATTTCTAAAATTCTACCATCTGAACCTTCTGTCACTAAAGTATTGCCATTAGGCAAACGTTGCGCCGAGGAAATATAACAGCTATAGAAATGGTCATTGGTGAATGGCATTTCATAACCTAATGAAGAAGGCGTAACCTGCCAAACAATCTCCATTTTAACCGGATCAATTTCCAATACACGAGAGTAATCTCTCTTAATATGACTAACACCTTTTGGGCTCATTTCATTTGGAACGCCATATCCAGCATAACCGCCATTATCAAAAACCAACAGATTTCCTTCCCCAGGTAAACCCTTTGGAATAATATGTGCATGATGCTGACCTATAATCTGTCCAATCTTTTTTGCTCTTCCACTAGAAAAATCAGGTCCTAACTGCCATACTATTTTTCCTGTTTTTTTGTCGATGATAGCCATAATATTTGTCACACGGCCATCAATAATAATGTTCTCTGGATGGAATCGCTTGTCTCCTTGGTCATACCATTTATTTGGACCTACTAAACTCATTGAATTAATATGGAACCAATCCCAA
Organism: uncultured Peptococcaceae bacterium; assembly: GCA_900556545.1. Taxonomy (GTDB): domain Bacteria; phylum Bacillota; class Peptococcia; order Peptococcales; family Peptococcaceae; genus UBA7185. The sequence continues at coordinate 5,977 of USPE01000079.1, forward strand.
GAATCACCATGTTTTACGCCTGGCGTTCTAAAAATAGCATTTTTGGCTACTTCACTAAAACCAAACTCATCAAAATGTTCGTGACATTCCCATTTCCAAAGAATATTACCATCCCAATCAATTTCTATAACTACATCATCATAAATAGAATATGGTGTAATCCGTTCATCTACTACATTCTGATGACAAAGAATATAAGTATGTCCACTGTCAGTTTTACATTCCATATTTGGTACATAATAACCCACCGGATTACCTTCCCGTTGATAGTCATGATGCTGACGTGCCACCCAACGCGGACCAATATCAGGATCTTCAACATAATTCCAATGATCAAATCCCCATACAACATTCCCATCCCAATCCACTTGAACCAAATCTGTCTGATCCTGATATCCATACTGTTTACTGCGTTCTCCACGATTTCCCATCACATAACCGCCTGGTAATAATTTATTAGGAAACCCCTGCAAACCATGCCAGTGATTTACAACACCACCATTCATATCAATCAATGTTGCACCAGCTTCTCTTGCTTGAAATAGTGTATACCCATTAAAACATTTTTTAGGATTATACACTGTAACACCTGTTGGATAAATAGTTGGATGACCCATAAAAACACCCCCATGTAAAAAATAATTAAATCCATCATAATTTTTGATACTTTTACTATAATCGTATTTTATTATATTGATTTTTCTTTTTCCATCATAATTATATGGTTAGCTTACAATAAAAAAATGTAAGCTATAAAGTTTCAATAAAAGCTTTAGTTTCATTAAAGAATATCTGACATAACTCCGTTTTCTTCTGTTCCGGTTTCGTGAATAACCAATATATAATAACATCGTCTTTACATTTCAACGGAATAAAGGCCAATTCATTTCGTTCTAGCCGACTATAGTTCAGTTTCTTGTCTAATTTATTCGATAGACCAAAACCCATTCCTTTTTGCAACAATTTTTTGAACAAACTTCGATTTGATGTTTGAAGAGCTTGCTTTGGTCCTATTCCATCTTTAAATAATACATGATTGATAGGAGCACGAAAACCAAAACCGATTTGTGGCACTCTCAACAAATCTTTTGGCTCTAACCAAGATCGGTTTGATAGCACATGTTTTTTACTCAAACAAATCAAGACATTATCTTCATACACTTTTTTTGCATGCATATCATTTAACATGACAGTATAATCATCATGAGCTTTCATTGTTTCTGGAGAAATTCCTATCAAACCAATATCTGCATTACCATCATAAACAGATTTTACAACATCATAAGCCAATTTTTGCTCTGCAGACAATAGTATATTGGGATAGTAGATAATCATATTTTCTGCAATAGAAGGCATCATATTATCAATAGCAAGACCGTTCAAATTGATACTTAATTCACCACAAATATTACGAACAGGATTTTGTTTAATTTGTTTCAAGCTATCATTTAATTCCTGCATAATTGCCAAAATCAATTCACCGTTTTCAACAACTAATTTTCCTGCTCTTGTTAAACGAACTCCACTATAAGTCCGTTCTAAAAGTTCAACACCAAATTCATCTTCCATTAATTTCACTGCCCTGCTCAAGCTTTGCTGAGAAATATAACATCGCTCTGCACTTTGATTAATTGATTGTGTTATAGCTATATCCGCTAAATATTTAAAATACTCTATCTTCATAAATATTACTCCTCTCATAAATATATTTCAGATACCAATATTTACTCTGTTCCTCCGACATGGAAGTTATTGGCTTAATGCCATTTAGCAGTGTGATTTCGCATTTATCCATCTTAAGCTTGATTCTTATGAGGGGAATGGTGTTCCTACCAAGCCAATTGAACACGCAAACCCCAAGTATAAAGAAAGTGTTTTTATACGTTAATATTGACATAAATAGCAACTCCAATATCATTTATTTCATGCTACTCAATGGAGATAAACACAAATAGCACTTTTAGAAAATGGTTGCTTCCGGTAATATATTTTTCATATTCTATAATCTACATTCCTATTTTACCATTTTGCTATATACTGTGACTAATTTAATTAAACCTGAATTATTCATGAGGATATATCCCCTCGTCATATAATTGGATTTTTGATTTTCGAACCATCAAGCATGTCATGTAAATGCAGTTTCTCTGCAAA
>USPE01000080.1 GCA_900556545.1 uncultured Peptococcaceae bacterium
CCATGCTGATGCGCCAGTTGCTGATTGATAAATGCTATATCAATAGAGATTCCCGCCGGCAGCCCTTCAATGATAGCCACCAACCCTTTTCCATGGGATTCTCCTGCTTCCAAATAACGAATCAACGTAAATCAACTCCTCCGCTTTTCATAACCGTTTATCATACACTACTTTGTCTTCTCATAAACTGCCTCACCTAGAAAATTTCCAACCATTAAAACAATCATATAAACCGGAATATATATGACCCCATATTCCCAATAATAAGAAAACATCATTGGCAGAAACAACCAAATTAGAATTATGGTATAGAGCCAATGAAAGGCATGTTTTTTTCCATAGACAAAAGATATCGCAAAACATATCATCGGCATGCCAAACATCAAAATCACCATACCGCTTCCAGTACCTTTTGTCAACAACGGCAATAAATAAAAAACCGCTATATTGCAAATCAGATATGGCAGCATATTTTTTAAACTTTTCATCTACACCACATCCTCACAATTCCTGATCCACAAACATATCACAAAAGGGAGCATTCTCTTTGCTGGAAGTCCACCTCTAGATGGAGATTTCTGCAAGCTGTCTAAATCGTGGCAGACAAAGTCTGACAAAGATAGACAGCTTAAGAAATGTCCAGAGTAGCGTGTGGACGCAGCAAAGGGTAATGTTCCCGACAATCCAGAACAATAATACATATATCTTTTACGTACATTTTTTCACCCAACTGTATCCCCAAAACACATTTGCCGATTCACTGCCAAAATTCTACTCTACTTCATTGACATACAAATCTATATCAATACTGGTGTCTGTTTCACAGCAAAATTTTATCACTTCTTTATTAGGTGCTAAACATGGTGTAGGTTCTCCCGGAAATATAGACGGCACAATCTCTAACCAATAGTCTACATCATATTTTTCTTTTATTTTTTGCAATTCCGAAATCTTATCTAAAAATGGCGCTATCGTCTGCATCATTTGCTTTTCTACTAAAATATCATACATATTACATCGACTAAAGGTACAGCAAGAATACTCATATACTGTGCCATTCTTTCTTTTATCGCCAGCTCGTTGCATTTCTACAGGTTCTAAACCAAGTTCTTTAGAAACTTCATCGGGATCAAAAACACCAATAATTTTAAAATACGTATAGCAGCTATTCTGATACCCCATACATTTACACTACTTCCCGCTCAACCGTTCCATAAGCAGCTGCTCCATCTGGCCGGTATCCGGGCGCACACCGGTCCATGCTTCAAAAGCCAGTACACCCTGATACAAAAACATTCCCAAGCCGGATGCGGTCTGCGCACCCTGCTCACGGGCAAGGCGCAGCAGCTTAGTTTCCAACGGATTATAAATTAAATCCACCACCAAATGACGGGATGTCAGCCCCTCAATGCAAATAGGAATCATATCATCCACATGGGGCGACATCCCCAACGAGGTGGTATTGACAATGGTGCCATACTGCTCATACAATGCCCTATCCTGCAACCCATCTAAAGAGACAACTTCTGTCTGTGTATCACTTATTTGAGCAATCTGCGCCGCCAATTGCTCCGCTTTCTCCGCACTGCGGTTGGCAATGCAGATTTTAGCCGCACCCTGCAATGCCATAGCCACTGATACACCCTTGGCCGCGCCGCCCGCACCCACCAGTAAAATATTTTGTCCTGCCGCTTTCCAGCCATGCTTGACTTCCAGCGCAGCCAACAAACCAGCACCATCGGTATTATCCCCATAGTATCCTTCCGGCGTATAAATTAACGTATTTACCGCACCGCAAGCCTCTGCTGCTTTGCTCATGCCGCACAAATAAGGAATCACCGCCTCCTTATGGGGAATGGTCACATTACAACCCTGCACGCCCAACGCATACATACCCTGCATGGCCGCGCCCACCTGACCGGATTCCACCGCAAAAGCCAGATAAACACCATTTACACCACATTGCTGCAAAAAGATATTGTGCATAAAGGGCGACATAGAATGCCCTACCGGATTTCCCAGCAACCCAAACAACTTTGTCTTTGCATCTATCATTTATCTCACCTCTAACGCCTGCATATCTGTCCAGAAGGATGGCCAGGAAACCGACACCGCTTCAAAATTCTCAATCTCAGCTGCGCCCTGAGCTGCCAACCCGGCCACTGTCATACTCATAGCAATACGATGATCGCCAAAACTATGGCACACAGCGCCCGCCTGCAATGACGCGCCGCCATAAATGCGCAGCCCGTCTTCCAGTACATCCACCCGGCAACCAAAAGCGCGCAAACCTTGCGCCACCGTTTCCAAACGATTGCTTTCCTTTACTTTCAATTCCTGCGCATCGTGAATTTCCGTCACACCATCGGCACAGGCAGCAGCTACCGCAATCACAGGCACCTCGTCCACCAGGCGAGGAATCAAATCTCCGGCAATGGTTGTACCATGCAGCCTGGCGCTGCGCACAGTAATATCACCCATCAGCTCACCGCGGCTGCGTGTATTGGCAATGGTCAAATCAGCGCCCATATCCATCAACACATCAATAATACCGGTGCGTGTCGGATTCAGCCCCACATTTTTCAAATAAATCTCACTGTTGGGAATGATACTGCCGGCCACCAGCAAATACGCCGCCGATGAAATATCGCCGGGCACTTCAATCCGCTGCCCCTTTAACCGAGGATGTCCTTTCACCCGCGCCCGATTGCCTTCGCTCTCTACCTCTGCCCCAAAGGATTGCAGCATCAGCTCCGTATGATTACGAGACAAGCTTGGCTCTACCACCTCTGTCCAGCCATCGGCATACAGACCGGCCAGCAATACAGCCGATTTCACCTGCGCGCTGGCTACCGGCGATTGGTATTGCATAGCATGCAGCTTAGTCCCTTCCACACACAACGGCGCCAGGGTATTACCCTGCCGACCGGTAATCTTAGCCCCCATAGCAGTCAGCGGCTTAATCACCCTGCCCATGGGCCGTTTACGGATAGACGCATCACCGGTCAACACTGTATTAAAATCCTGCCCCGCCAGAATGCCGGAAATCAGCCGGATGGTGGTACCCGAATTACCCACATCGATAACATTGTCCGGCTCCTGCAGACCATGCAGCCCTTTGCCATGCACCACAATTTTTTCTTCTGCTACATCAATTGCAATCCCCATGCTGCGGAATGCACCTACTGTGCTCAGACAATCATCGCCGTATAAAAATCCGGTAATCTCCGTATCGCCTTCCGCCAAAGAGCCAAACATGATAGAACGATGCGAAATGGATTTATCACCCGGAATGGTCACCGTACCCCGCAGCCCCTTGCTGGGTATAATCTGCTGTTTCATAAAATCCCGCCTTTCCTATTCTGCCGCCGCAGTATTTCTATAATTTCTGTCATTATGTTTCTATCATAAAATGAATCCTAATAGAAATCTTACCTTTAAAAATATCACACTCTACCCTATTTGAAAAGATATCCCTGTAAATTTTTTCAACCAAGAGTATAAAACAATTCTATTTTTCAGGGAACTGCCCACAAAAAAAGAAAGCAGAAAAAGAGTTTTTTTCCTTTCCCACTTCCTTTTTGCGCCAAACATTCGTAACACCGTACATCAATTAGCATTCCTTTGGCGTTTTATAAATATACAGACCATTGCCAACTATATACTACGCTCCGGTAATATCCGTCAACTTTCTCAATAACTGCCAATAGGTTTGATCCAGCACCTGAGCCAAAAATTTCTGAAACTCCTGTTTTTGTTCCATAATAGATTTCCCATCCCGCGGATAGACCCGGGTGAGCACACCGCCAGTCAATTCACCGCTGGCACGTCGCTTTTGCCAGTTTACTACAGCAGTGGGTAAATACCCGTTACTGTAAAAATACAGTCTGTTTCGTTCCTCCCAGGCAAAACCATAAAAAGACTTTTGTTGCAGTTGTTTTTCCTGCCAATCAGGTAGCAGGCTGCACAAGGTATTATACTGAACATAACTCAATTTTTTCTGCCGTAATGCCTCTGCACACAACCATACCATAGCCTCTGCACGCTGCGGTTGCTCTTGCACCGGAATCCCCTGCCAATAGTGCAGAAGTTCCTGCTCCCACACATCTGTTTGTTCCTGTGTCTGCATCACTTGACCCTCATCCCTAACATCAGGCCATTGTCCGTATTTTCGCTGCAGTTGCTTCTCTACGTTTCCTTGCAGAGCAGCCATAACCACAACACTGTCCCGTTCTTCATAATCCCAATCACTGGCTGATACCCACGGAGTAACCAGAGCGCCTTCTTTCCATGCCTGTAAATAATCGTGAGCGCAGATATCTTCCCGCTCAGCACAAATTAACTGCCGTTTTACTCCATCCCATTGCCAGAACCCAAAGCTGTCATAACGTCGACCAAAATAACCTTCTTTACCTAGTTCATCGGCCACCATACCCGAATAAATATCACGATGATACTGCTCAGACTTCTTCACCTGCAATCTCCTCCAATACGACAAAGACAGAGGACTACACCACACCTCTGCCTTTGTTGGTTATATTCTTATTACGATTCCAGTATCTGATAAACCGGCGCGCCTTCACAATCAGCAGGCATTCTCACATCCAACAGCGTTGCTACTGTCGGCGCCACATCTACCTGACGGATAACCCGTTTTACCTGGTCATCATGCAGGATTCCCTGTCCGGCTGCAATAAAGATCGGCGATACAGAAGTACCATAGTAACCCCGATAGGTGGATAACCCCTGGCCGTGTTCGGTTACATACCTTTCTCTGTTCATATAAACAATATCACCGGTATACGGACCATCCAACCCGATAATCTTTGCATCCCGGTTATGGAACGCCATGGCGATAATACGGTCGCCATTTTCATCTCGGTAACGATACAAATCATCAATAATCTGTTCTTCTATATCATATTTATCCTCTGGATCAACGATACCAAACTGGTCGCGACCCTTTAAATTAATCCAGATATAACTGGTGCGGATGGCCACAGCCTTTGTCTTACTGAAATCTATTTCTTCCAAATCATTGCCATTTTCATCCTTCTTCATCACAGTCCAACCCAGCTCTTTCATAATACCAGCGCTGACACCAGCTGCACTCCCCAGTCTGGCTGGCGCTTTATCATGAATCTGTTCTCCATGGTCAGAGGTAACAATGATAGTCCAACCATCATCTAACAAGTGCATAAAAGAGCCGATATATTCGTCAGCCACTTCATATGTTTTATCAATCTGAGCCTGGAACCCTTCTGCCGGATCAGCGCCCGGTTTCTGCAGCGCATAGTTCCAGAACTGATGAGCCGAATGGTCAATAAAATGATGATGGCTGAATACTACTTCCACGCCTTTTTCTTCAATTAAGTAGTTGATAGCTCTGGACTGCCATAACGCATTGAGCCGCCAGCTTGGTGTCAAAATTTTCTGTGCAAATTCTAAGCTTGTGCCGCCCATCTGAGTAAAGGGAGGCACATAACCGCAGTTTTCAATCACTTCCTGATAAATGGATTTTGGCGACCATCTGTCATCGCAATCTACCTTAAAGGCGGTACTCATCCACATTCTCACCTTGGAGCCGTCTTCCGCCAGCTCCAGCAACTTATACCATCTGCTTGCTACTGTTTTCCTGCCGTTTTCAATACAATCATCTACCACGTCGGTAGCCATTTCATCCCCTTTTAAAGTGCAAAGCGGTATACTGTCCTTTTTGCTTTTATATACAACCACGGTATCATAAAGGCCCTGTTCGTTAGGCAGAATCAGACAAGGACGTCTTAGTTGACCGCCTGCAGTATAAGTAACAAATTCCCGCGCACCTTCCGGTAAAACAAAGTCCCAGTTTTTTGGTTCAGAGATAGTGCTTTCAATTCTATCAAAAGGAACTCTTGCCAGAGAACCGCCATCGTTAGAGATAGGATGAAAAGTAACATTTTTAATTCGTTTCATTTTATACCGATTCAGCAGCAATTCTTTTTTGTTATCAGCAGTAAATTTAAAATCGGCATATTTATCTTCCGATTCTGCTTCCTGATCTTCTTCCAAATCCAATTTATCAATCACACAATCAGTAGCTGCATCGCCAAGATTGTTGGAGCCAAGATGGTCAATAAATTTATTTTCTGTAAATTCTACAGAAGCCACCACATATTTTTCAATATCAATATTGGCAATGCTGTAGTTCACCGACGCCGGCTGAGTACCGTCTACCACAAACAGATTTTCACTGTCAGAGGTTGGAGGCCAACTGGAACCGGGCCACTGCCACACCAGTGTCTTTTTGCCTGCCTCCGCCGTTACATTCCATAATTGTTCTGCCTGACACAGCCGGGAATCTAAACCATAAATAATAGTGTCCAGCGCATCGGGCGCCTGATTCCAGAAGTCCGTTACGCCATGGGTGGCAGGATAACACCCGCAAGCCAGTGTGGTCCACTGAGCTGGCGTAATGGTAGGCATCGCGCCCAGTAGTTCCAAATCGGCACGAGCTGCGCCTAGCTCAATCAGTTTTTTTACATTGGGCATTCTTCCTGCCTCTACCATTCGTTTTGTAGTATCCGGTTCCATACCGTCCAAACCCAATACCAATACTTTGTTTCCATTTGCCATTTTCAGTTCCTCCTCTGATTAACAACTCTATATCCATCACATCTGTTCCTAAAAAACAATCAATTTTTCTACCCCCATGATTACAACAGAACCATACCCAGAGGTACCATCACTATCAACCCAATAATTACTGCCAACACGCTCATACAACCAAACAAGTAGGCATCTTTTTTCGCAATCCATTCCGAGTTACCAAAGAACAGACCTGCACGACTGGATGCACCAGGCGTTGCCATAGCGGCAGACAAACTTACAGAACATAACAGTGGAATTAAAAGTGGAGATACGCCAATCACCACGCCAATCTGCACATAAATCGGAGTTAACACCATCAACAACACAGTATTATGGGCAATCTGTGTCAATGCAATATTCATTACCAGTAAAACCACAATGAACATTATCGGAGATAATCCGCCCAGATGGGTGGCTACAAACGTCCCCAGGAATGTACGCACGCCACCCTCTGCAGATAACAGCGCGCTGGCTACCACAGTATTTGCCGCCAACAGCCAAACCATATCCCACGGAGTACCTTTGGCAAACACAGAAGCCATTTCCACCAAAGGTTTATCTTGTCTGCGGATGGTACACATAATAACCAACAGAACTGCGCCAATGCCCAGCGTACCCAATTTGGTCAGCAGTACAACCGGCAGCCAGGATGCAGGCAGGAAGGACGGTGCAAACAAACAAAATACCAACAGCAATAAGATAACGGAGCACACCTTTTGTTCAAAATTAAAATCTGTTTTTTCATTTGATGCTTTAAAAGAAGCCAGCTTGCTCACATCCAACCGCAGCAGCAAACGGCCCAGCACAATGTACGCTGCAAAGCAAACAATACTTACCGGCAGCATAATTTCCATAAATAAACCATAACCGATGGCAGCATCCGGTACAACCGAATTCATCGCTTTAATAGCAATCAAACTCCATGCGCCATATGGTTTAATCAACAGACCGCCCAAGGAAACCACATAAGCAATCCCTACCAGCAGATAGGCACCTTCCCGACTTTTTTTAGGATAACCGCATTCCGTCATCAAAGTATATACAATGGGCCAGAAAGTAAAAATAGTCACATATATTCCTACAAAAAAGGCAACTATATAGGCCATAGCCAAAATAAAAGTAATCAACAGCCATGGACGATTCTGCACTGCCTTTACGCTTAGCATCCAGCGGGCAACGGTGGCAGATAAACCGCAGTGCTGCGCCCATGTACCAAAAGTAGTCAGTACGATGACCATCAATACAATTTCACTGCCCATCCCATTTTTCATAATATCAAGAATAGATCCAAACTGGGTCAATGATAGAAAGGCCATTGCCAACAAACTGGGACAGGATAAATTCCAGAAAATCCACCCCCACATCATTCCCGCAAAAATCATAATGGCCTGCATGCCATAGGGCGTAATAATATCAGTCCCTTTCATAA
>USPE01000081.1 GCA_900556545.1 uncultured Peptococcaceae bacterium
CATATTGCTGTAATGTTTTGATTGTTTCCACAAAAATCCCTCCGTTTATATCAATCATTGATTTTATTATAGCACAGAACTGCTGCTCTGTGTTATACTGATTCCAATCATGGGAAAGGAGACGGTGCGATGAAACCGGCAATTATGCATATTGATATGGATGCTTTTTTTGCTGCGGTGGAGCAGCGGGATCGTCCTGAATTGCAGGGTAAGCCTGTCATTGTGGGCGGCAGCAAGGAAAGCCGCGGTGTTGTTTCTACAGCGTCTTACGAGGCACGCAAGTTTGGCGTTCATTCTGCTATGCCTATGGCAGAGGCTGTACGCCGTTGTCCGCAGGGGATTTATTTGTCTGTGGATATGCAAAAATATCGAGCTGTTTCGCAGCAGATTATGCAAATTTTTCAGCAGTTTACGCCGGAGGTGGAAGCACTGTCTTTGGATGAAGCGTTTCTGGATTTAACCGGCAGTCAAAAATTGTTTGGACCTGCCCGGCAAATTGGACAAACCATCAAGGAGCAAATTAAACAGCAGTTGCATTTGACGGCATCGGTGGGATTGTCGTATAATAAATTTTTAGCCAAACTGGCTTCTGATTTGGATAAGCCGGACGGTTTTTATTGCATTTTGCCGGAAGATCTGGAGCAAAAGGTATGGCCGCTGTCTATTCGACGTATGATGGGTGTGGGCAGCAAAACTGCGCAGATGCTGGAGCAGATGGGCGTGGATACCATTGGCAAGCTGGCTCATATGGATGTAGGTTTGCTGGAACATTTGCTGGGTAAGCAGGGTATCCAGATGCATGAGCTGGCCAATGGCATTGATGGGCGTAAAGTGGAGCCGGTGCGGGAGAGCAAATCGGTGGGACGGGAAACAACCTTTCCGCAGGATATCCGAGAGCAATATTTATTGGAAACCATTTTATTTACGCTGGCCGATGATGTTTGCCACACTTTACGCAGCAGTGGATTAAAGGGCAGAACGGTGTCTATTAAGATTCGTTATCCTGATTTTCACAGCATTACGCGGGCGGTTACGCTGGATAGCTATACTTCCAGTTTTGAACCGGTGTTTGACGCAGTACGCAGCTTGATGGCGCAGCATTATAAAGATGGAACTGCAGTGCGGTTGATTGGTGTTACCGTGTCCCATTTGAAACCGGAAGGACAAATTATTGAGCAGCAGGATTTGTTTGCGGATGGAGCTGCTGCCAAAAAATATGAACAGTTGAATAAAGTGATGGACAGCATCAATGATAACTATGGCGGCGATATGGTGCGGCGTGCCAGAAAGATAACAAAACAGAAGAAAAACGGGGAACTTTCTCAGGAAGAATAACGTCTATGAATTACCGGATAAAGGAGGAGCCGGCGTGGATGAAACAGTACTGATTCAAAAAAGTCAGCAAGGTGATATGGATGCATTTGAGCAGCTGGTTTTGCTGTATGAAAAAAAAGTATACACCATTGCATATAAATATATGGGCAATCATGAAGATGCCAGCGACATGGCGCAGGAGGCACTGATCAAAGCCTATCAGTCCATAGGCAGTTTTCGCGGAGAGGCGGCCTTTGGGACTTGGCTTGGGCGGATTACCGCCAATAAGTGTCTGGATGTGTTGCGAAAGCGGCAGCGAGTGCAGGTTACATCTCTGGATGATGAAGTGGAGCTGGAAGAAGGCAGTGTAAAAAAAGAGCTTGCATCTGAAGCGGCCACACCGGAGGAGCATACTGTGCAGCAGGAAACGGTGCAGTATGTGCAGGATATGATTGGGCAAATGCGGGAGGAATATCGCATTGTTTTGGTTTTGCGGGAGTTGGAGGGCCACAGCTATGAGGAGATTGCTTCTATGCTGTCCTGTTCGCTGGGTACGGTAAAATCCCGCATATCACGAGCGAGGAATTATTTAAAAGAGCAGATTTTAGCAGATAAAAAAATGGAAGGGAGCAGGAACAGTGCCAGAAGAAAAAAAGAATAACCTTGGTCAGATTTCTGATGAAGCACTGGATGCGTTGCTGGCCCAGTGGGCAGAGGCTGAAATTGCACCGCCTGCCGGGTTCCATGAAAAAACGATGGAACGGCTGCGCAGCCTGGAAACAACAGAGAAAAAACAGAATGGCAAATTGATTTCTCTTTTTGCCGGAAGAAAAAAATGGATGTCGGCTGCAGCGGCAGCTGTGCTGGTATTGTGCTGTATCCCGGTGGTGCAGGGACAATTAGGCGGAACGGGCGATCAGCCTATGATTGATACATTGCCTGGACAGACAACGATGGTAGAGCAAAAAGCGGCAGAGGAAGCAACGGAAGCAGAAGTGCAGCAAGATGTGTCTGTTCCAAACCAAGCGGTGACGCAGGCAAAACAGCAAGCCCCACAGACAACCAATACAGATACCAGTGCGAATACCAATCAGGTGCAGGAGCAGCCGGTTCAGCAGCCAACAGCAGAAGATACAGCACCGGTTCAGAACCAGCAGCCGCAGAATATGACTGTTGAAGATACCGACACTGTTGCCAGTGATGCTGATGCCAACGCCCAGCCCATTGCTGCCTACAGCATGGACGAAGAGCAGCCAGCTGTAAGCGGGGTGCTGCAAACGACCAAAACGGAACGGGGCGTAACGGCTACGGCAGAGCAGCTGCAGGAAGATTTGACCTGTTATGAAGATGCCATTGCTGTACTTACTGATAATATAGAAACACTGCAGCAAAAAATTGCGGAATATGATGCCCAATTACAGAACGAGCCGGATAATACCGAATTGCAGAAAGAACTGGATGCTTTAAAAGAGGAATTGAAAGTACATCAGAAAGAAATAGAAAATTTAGAAGGGCTTGTGGAAGAAGTCAAAGAAAAATTGCAGCAGGCCGATACAGCTGAGTAAAGGTTTTTTATATCTAAAACAAAAAAGCAGAAGAACGGAGTTATGTATGATTTCCGTCTTTCTGCTTTTTATCGTTTGTAAATTATTGTATAATGGGGCACGAAATGTGCCGATTCTTACATGTTTTTGCCTACGTAAGCAGCCAAGTCTACTACACGGCAGGAATAACCCCATTCGTTGTCATACCACGCCATGATTTTCAGCATGGTGCCGCCCATTACCATGGTGGACAGACCATCTACGATGCTGGAGCGGCTGTCGCCGTTATAATCAATGGATACCAGAGGTTTATCAGAGTATCCCAGAATGCCTTTCATTTCGTTTTCGCTGGCTTTTTTCAGCAATGCGTTGATTTCTTCTACGGTTACGGTTTCTTCTAATTCGAATACCACGTCAACCAGAGATACGTTTGGTGTTGGCACACGCAGAGCCAGGCCGTTCATTTTACCTTTCATGGAAGGAATTACTTCGCCTACCGATTTGGCAGCGCCGGTGGTGGTAGGAATGATAGACTGAACGCAGCCTCTTGCACGGCGATAATCTTTATGACGGTTGTCCAGGTTTTTCTGGTCGTTGGTAAAGGAATGCACTGTTGTCATGGAACCGTGTTTGATGGTGTAGTTGTCGTTGATAACTTTTACTACAGGTGCCAGGCAGTTGGTGGTGCAGGATGCGTTGGAAATTACCTGACAGTCCGGTGTGTAAACTTCTTCATTTACACCCAGCACGATGGTAGCGTCCACATTTTTGCCCGGAGCAGTGATGATAACTTTTTTAGCGCCATTGTCCAAATGCACCTGACAATCTTCTTTGCTTTTGAATTTACCGGTGCTGTCGATTACAATATCAACGCCCAGTTCACCCCATGGCAGATTTTTTGGATCACGGTCGGACAATAAACGGATTTTTTTGCCGTCTACTACCAGGCTGTCTTCTGTGTAGGATACATCGCCTCTGTAGGTGCCGTGGGTGGAATCATACTGGAACAGGTGAGCAGTACCTTCTGGATTGGATGTACTGTTGATGGCCACGATTTCCACATCGTCATGCTGCAGAGCAGCCCGTACACACAGACGGCCGATCCGGCCAAAACCATTGATTGCAATTTTAACTGTCATAATCATAAACCTCCATAATTTATATGATGTAATAATAAAAATAGAATCAGAAACAGAATCTACAAAAATACAATTCTATTATAATACGAAACCAAGGGCAAATAAAGACCTTGACAAAAAGAAAAACCATATCTATAATCAAAAGATATGCTAGTTACTTTATTTGAATTTTAAGGAGCGTTATACAGTGAGCGAACAAGATGTTATTCTAACGCGGGAAGGTCTGGAACAGCTGGAGCAGGAGCTGGAAAATCTGCGCAGTGTAAAACGGACAGAGGTAAAAGAACGACTGAAAGAAGCCATTGCTTTAGGGGACTTAAGTGAAAACTCCGAATATGATGATGCAAAAAATGAACAGGCTTTTATGGAAGGCCGTATTTTGGAATTGGAAAAAATGATCCGCAATGCCAAAATCATTGAAGATGATGTGCAGCAGGAAGGGGTTATTTCTGTCGGCTCTTTGGTAAAAGTAAAAGATATTGAGTTTGATGAAATCAGCGAATACAGATTGGTAGGGACTGTAGAAGCAGACCCTATGAATAACCGCATTTCCAATGAATCCCCGGTGGGCAGAGCGCTGCTGGGACATAAAGCCGGAGAAATTATTGATGTAGAAGTACCGGCAGGGGTTATTAAATTAGAAATTTTAGATATCAGTAAGGGCTGAGAACGGTTGCGCCTGGAAGGAGGAACATCATGGCAAAACAAACACAGGAAGAAAAAAGAGAAAATGAATTGATCAAAGTTCGTATGGATAAAATGGAAGCTTTGCGGGAAAAAGGTGTAAATCCTTTTGGGCAACGGTTTGAAAGAACCCATCATGCAAAAGATATTCTGGATAATGCAGAGGCTTTGATTGCATCAGGCCAAGAAGTTGTAATCGCTGGCCGTCTGATGGCGAAACGGGGCCAGGGGAAAGCCGGCTTTGCCAATGTGCAGGATTTGAGCGGAAATATTCAGATTTATTCCCGTTTGGATGTAGCCGGTGAGGATAGTCACTGGTTCTTTAAAAAAGCGGATATTGGTGATATCGTAGGGATTCGCGGTACCGTTTTTGTAACAGAAAAAGGGGAAACCACCATTTCTGTGCAGGAACTTACCCCGTTGACCAAATCTTTGCGTCCATTGCCGGAAAAATATCATGGTCTGACCGATGTGGAGCTTCGTTATCGGCAGCGTTATGTAGATTTGATTATGAATCAGGAAGTGCAGAATACCTTTATTCTGCGCAGCAAAATTGTGCGTTATGTGCGTGAATTTTTGGATAATCAGGGATTCCTGGAAGTAGAAACACCGGTGCTGCACACATTGGCCGGCGGTGCTACTGCCCGTCCGTTCATTACCTATCATAATGCGTTGGACATGCAGCTGTATATGCGTATTGCACTGGAACTGCACCTGAAGCGGCTGATTGTGGGCGGCTTGGAAAAAGTATATGAATTGGGCAGAGTATTCCGTAACGAAGGGATTGATACCCGTCATAATCCGGAATTTACATTGATGGAAGTATACCAGGCCTATGCTGATTACAATGATATGATGGATTTAACTGAAAATCTGTTTAAATATGTGGCAGAAAAAGTGTTGGGCACCACCCAAATCACCTATGGTGAATATGAAGTGGATCTGGGCAGTAAATGGCTGCGCATCAGTATGAATGATGTAGTAAAAAAATATACCAATGTTGATTTCAGTACCTTTGCTACTGATGAAGAAGCAAGAGCAGCGGCTCGCGCCATCGGCGTGCATGTAGAAGATGACATGCCGAAGGGCAAAGTTCTGGCAGAAGTATTTGACGAAAAGGTAGAAGAACACCTGATTCAGCCTACTTTTGTTATGGATTATCCAATTGAAATTTCTCCGTTGTCCCGTCGGAAAGATGGGCATCCGGAACTGACAGACCGGTTTGAACTGTTTATCGTCGGCAGAGAGCATGCCAATGCCTTCTCCGAGTTAAACGACCCGATTGACCAGAAAGAGCGGTTTGAAAAACAGCTGGAAGCAAAAGCAAAAGGGGACGAAGAAGCCCATCCGATGGATGAAGACTTCATCACAGCATTAGAATATGGTTTGCCTCCGACAGGTGGCCTGGGCATCGGTATTGACCGTATGTGCATGTTATTGACCAATGTGGCATCCATTCGGGATATTTTATTATTCCCGACAATGAAACCATTGTCTAATAACTAATCAATTTGTCCATTAGATTTATAATATAGTCATTTTTAGGCTGTATTGACATAGGGAATAAAGTGCTTTTGAGCAGAATGAATTATTCTGTTCAAGGGCACTTTTTTGTTTTGTGAAACAGCCGAACCAAAAGACAGTAATAAAGCTATGGATTTTACATATAATGTTTCAGGCTTGTTTGTAAGGGGCGGCAATGATCAACTGCAAAGCTGCTGCCAATGATTACTAGGAGGGAGAATGTATGCGGGTTTATTTTTTTTCAAAACGGCTGATCCAGACGGTTTTGATTGGTATCTGCTGTCTGATTGCCTTTGGCGTGGTCTGGTCATTTCTGCATGGCGGAGAAGCAACTGTTATGGCTGATCCGGTTTACCAGGGACAGACTACAGAGCAAAAGGTTGCGCTGGCCATCAATGTAGATTGGGGAGAGGATATTATACCGGAGATGCTGCAGGTGTTAAAAGCCAACGATGTGAAGGCTACATTTTTTGTAACAGGACGATTTGCGGAAAAGTTTCCTGAGGTAGTGCAGCAGATTTCAGAAGCAGGCCATGAAATTGGCAATCATGGGTATAAGCATCCCCATCCCGATCAGCTCAGTGTAGCGCAAAACCAAAAGGATATCACAGACAGTGAAGTGATTTTGGAAAAACTGACAGGGACCAAGCCCAAGCTATATGCGCCGCCTTATGGCGAACACGGACAGACCTGTCTGCAGGCAGCGGAGCAATGCGGTTATACCACCATACTTTGGACAGCGGATACGGTAGACTGGGAAGAACCGGCTCCTTCCCACGATACACTGGTGCAGCGGGTGACCGGCGATAAACTGACCAATGGAGCCATTTTGCTCATGCATCCCAAAGCTCATACTGCAGAAGCGCTGCCGGATATCATCGGCACCATTAAGGCCAAAGGCTATCAATGCGTGAAAGTGTCAGAGGTGCTATGAAAAAGAAGCTGCGAACCCTGATTTGCCTGATATTGATCTGGCTGCTGGCGGTTCCTGCATGGGGGGAAGTGGTTCCGGCAGTGACGGCAGAGGCAGCAGTGGTGATGGATATGGATACCGGTCAGGTTTTATACGGAAAACGGGAGCATGAGCGCCGGCCGCCGGCCAGTTTGACTAAGGTGATGACCGGTTATCTGGCGGTAAAACAAAAAGAATTGCAGCAAGTTGTAACGGTGACAGAAACAGCTGCCGAAACGGGAGAGTCATCATTAAATTTAAAAGCAGGCGATCAGCTGACTTTTGCCAATTTATTGCATGGTGCATTGATGAAATCGGCTAATGATGCCTGTGTGGCGTTGGCTGAACATATGGCAGGCAGCGAGGAAGCTTTTGTGCAAAATATGAATTTGCAGGCATGTTTGTTGGGTTGTGCCAATACCAACTTTAAAAATTCCAATGGATTGCCTGCCGAGGATCATTATTCCTCTGCCTACGACTTGGCTGTGATGACCCGCGCTGCCATGCAGAATGAAATCTTTGCAGAAATTGTACAAAAGCAGCAGCATATGGTGCGTTGGACAGATGGCCGTCAATTGCTGGTGCGCAACACCAATCGGCTGGTACGGGAATATCCCGGTGCCATTGGAGTAAAAACAGGCACTACCAATGAAGCGGGACAATGTTTGATTGCCGTTGCCGAAAAAGAAGGGAAACGGATCATTGTTGTAGTATTGAAAAGTAAGAATCGCTTTTTGGATGCCGTGAATTTATTGGATTATGGCTTGTCTTCTCAGCGCAAGTCGGGTATAC
>USPE01000082.1 GCA_900556545.1 uncultured Peptococcaceae bacterium
TGCGCCTCCCCGATTCCCACCAGGCGATTATCTCCCACGAAACCTTTGACAAGGTGCAGGCCCTGCTGGTACGCGATACCCGGACTTCCCCCAAAGGGCGCGAGGTTCACCTGTTCAGCGGTTTTCTGAAATGTGCGGACTGCGGGAAATCCATCACCCGCAGCCAGAGCGGGAAAAATATCTATTACGCCTGCTCCACTTACAAGAACCGCTCCCGGACGGCCTGCACCATGCACTCTATCAAACACAACCGTTTGGAGGCCGCCGTCCTGTTCGCTATCCAGTATCAAGTGAACACCGCCGTTTCCTACTCGGCGTTGATTGCCCGTATCAACTCGGCCCCGCTGAAAAAAAGTCAATCCCACCGCCTTAACGACCAGATAGCCGCAAAGGAAAAGGAATTGACCCGGATAACCCGCTACAAGCAGTCACTGTATCAAGATTGGAAAGACGGGGAAATCACCCAGCAGGAATACCGGGATATGAAAGCCGATTATGAACGGCAGGCCGCCGAGCTTGCGGATGTGCTGGCCCGGCTGAACGCGGAACGGGCGGAGCTCTTGAATGGCGTTGACAAGGAACACCCCGCACTGGTAGCATTTGCAAAGTATCAAAGCATCGAAACGCTCACCCGTGAAATCCTCACGGACTTGGTAGACCACATCAAGATTTACGAAAACGGCAATATCAGCGTTCATTTCAAGTTTGCGGACGAGTTCCGCCGGATTGCCGAGTACATTGAAATCAATACCACCGATACCGCCGAGGCGGGCTGACCCCCGCCAAAAGCAAAAACCCTTTTGACAGTGTGTTTTCCTAATAGGAGTTAATCATATGATTGGTGAAAGCTATCGTCTGACTGCTCCAAAAGGTAAGTAGATTTGCATGGGGCTGTTTTAGTAAAAGTTGGTTAGAGAAAAATATTTCATGGTAAAACATCTCATTGCAAAAAGATTTGTGGTGGGATGTTTTTTCATTTGTCTTTTTGTTTTATGCTGTTACTGCAGATTAAATTTCCACAGCGCAAAGTGTTTGTTTGGCAGAATTTTTATAGACGTAGAAGAAGACGCGATATTATGTTGTTCCAAAAATAGAAGAATAGAACTGTCATTTGAAAGATTAGGGGGATTTATACAGTGCTGCGACTCAGTTTTTATCTGGCAATGATTGAAGGCGAGGCCGAGCAACACAAGTTTGAGCAGCTGTATTGGAAATTTAAAGGTTTGATGTATTACCGAGCATATGAAATACTGCAGGAGGAACAAGCAGCAGAAGATGCTGTCAGCATGGCTTTTTTGCGCATTGCCCAGAATATTCATAAAGTGGGCGAGTTGGACGATCCGCGCACCAAAGGGCTGATTGTTACCATTGCGGATCATATTGCCATTGATTTGTACCGCAAACGTCGGCGGGAACGGGAACACTATGCGCCGATTTCGGAGCTGGACGAAACGTCAGCAGCGCGCACATTGGAAACCGAACTGGAAAATTCGTTGATGGAAGCCATCTTGTTATTGCCCGCGCAATACAAGAATGTGCTGTTGTTAAAGTATGCGGATGGCTATAACAACAGAGAAATTTCCGAATTGCTGCATTACAGTGTGGCCAAAGTGGAAAAACTGATTAGCCGCGGTAAAAAACAGCTGCATCGTTTGCTGGAGGAGGTACCGCCGCTGTGAAGTTTACAGAGGATGAATTGCGGGCAGCGGCTGTAGAAGCGCGCAGATATATGTTAAGTCAGCTGCCTGATGAGGACAGCTGTCAGCATTGTTTTTCGGAACAGTTTGAGCAGGATATGGAAGCATTGCGCCGTAAGGTCAGAGCAAATCAAGTAGCGCAGAAGCAGGCATTTTTGGGCTGGCCCTATTACGCCCGCCGGGGCATTGCCGCTGTGTTGCTGTGTTTTGTGCTGGCTTGCTTTACCATGCCCGAAACTGTGCTTGCCGGTTATCGCTATCTGATTGAAGTGATAGAAACAGTCTGGGATGAATATACCGAATTCCGCTATCATTCGGATGCCTCCGCTGATACAGAGTTCCAGCCCTTGGAACTGCAATATTTGCCGGAAGGTATGGAAGAAGTGCGTAGGGAGGAAAATGTAGATGGTATAACTTTAGTAGTTGAAGATATATTTGGAAATGATTATTTTATCATTAGACAAAAATTTTTCTCCAAGAAAACAAAATCTACTTATATTATAGATAGTGAAAATAGAGAAAAAGAAACTTTAAGAACTTCAAATGGAGAATTAGAATTATTAATAGAAGACGAAAAAATTTGTTTTACGCTAATAGGTAATGATTATTATTTGAGTGGACAAACAAATTTATCTCAAGATAATATCATAAAAATTTTAGAAAATATAAAAGTAAAGTAAAAAATATTTATTGTCTTGTCCGAAATTCTTCCTTTATTTCGTTACTGAAAATAAAGGGGGTGAGACAATATGATGAATAAAAAGATGAAAAAAATTCTGGCAATTTCATGTCTGAGTTCTTTTGCAATCACATCTGTACCGATGATGGCTTTAGCAGAAACAATGGTGCAACCAACAGCTGTTGTAGAAGATGGAATAATTGCGCCTCGATTGAAGTATATTGTAGATGCAAGTAGTACCTTATCCATTAGCGGGGGAACCGCGACAGTCCATTGTTGGGTGGATGGTGATTATTTAGATGCTACTAAAGCTAAAGTAATTGCTGAGTTACAATTAAAGAGTGGTAGTAGCTGGCTTCCTGTTGCTATTTGGACTGATACACAAAATGATTATGCAGCAGAAGTATACGAAACAAAATCAGTGACCAAAGGTCAGACTTATCGAGTGAAAGCAACAGTGACTGTATGGGAAGGTAGTCAGTCAGAAACAGAAATAATTTTTACAGACGAAATGACTGCATAAGGTAATTATTTTCCTTTGCACAGTGCCAAAATGGCATAAAAAAACACCGGACAAATTTTGTCCGGTGTTTTTTTATGTTATATGGTTAAATTCGTTTGGTTGCAAGGCTGACAATCCAGCCGATGATACCGCCCAGTACAGCGGGGATAACCCAGCCCAGGCTCAATTCGTAAAAAGGTACATAGGTCAGCCATTGACTGACTACACCCAAGCTCATGCCGTAGTTGGCAGCCAATGCTTCCAAGCCGTTGGGAATGCTGATGATGGCAGTGCCCAGCAATACGCCGATATATACTGCCTGACGGCCTTGGAACAGCTTATCCAAAAAGGCGGTGAAGACCAGCGCCATCAGCAATGGATACACCATCAGCAGTACCGGCAAGGTAATGCTGATCAATTGGGACAGGCCGACATTGCTGACCAAAAAACTGAACACGCATACAGCGATAATCACATGATTATATTCCAGCTTGATATAGGTGCGGCTGAAATAATCACCAAAAGATGTGGTCAGGCCGATAGCTGTGGTTAAGCAGGCGAACAGCACCGCAACCCCCAGAATCAGCATACCCACTGTGCCGAACATGTGATTTGCCACAGCAGATAACAGCTGACCGCCGTTTTCAAACTGTCCCAGCGGGCTGCTGGTTGCGCCCACATAAGCCAAGATACCGTACACAACAGCCAGACCAATGGCTGCCAGCAGACCGGCCAGCAGAGTATATTTTACAATGGAGCGTTCGCCGCGGATACCCATGCCTTCAACGTTCTCAATTACAATCAATGCAAACACACCGGCAGCCAGCGCATCCAGCGCCAGGTATCCTTCCAGCAGACCTTTAAAGAACGGAATGGTGGTGTAATCGCCCACAGGCGCTTCCAATGTGCCAATGGGATGTACAATTGCGCTTAATCCGATGATAAAAATGGACAACAGCAAAATTGGTGTCAGAATTTTGCCTACAATGTAAACAATTTTTTGCGGATTGGCAGATAAAAAATAGGTCAATCCAAAAAAGATGGCGGTGAACACAACCGACCAAAGGGTGGTGTTGCTGCCATCTCCTAAAAACGGCAATAAGGCCAGTTCAAAGGACACGCTGCCTGTGCGGGGAATAGCAAAGAGCGGCCCGATTAACAGATACACCAACGCTACAAAAAATACAGAAAATCCTTTGCTGACTTTACCGGCCAGATTGCTTAAAGTGCGTCCGGTAAAGACAACGGCTGCAATGGTCAGCAGCGGTAAGCCCACATCAGTGGCAATATAGCCTGCCAATGCAGACCAGACGTTTGTCCCAGCAGCCTGTCCCATTGCCGGCGGAAAAATCATGTTTCCTGCACCAAAAAACAGTGCGAAGAGCATCAGAGACAATGACAATAACTGGGAGAAAGGTAGCTTTTCTTTCATGATTTCCTCCTGTATACTGTATTATTACAGAAAAATTTTAAAAGACTGTTTTTACACAGTCAATAGCGTTATTCTATCACAAATGGCTGAAGGAAACAACCAGGAATCACTGGCATTGCCAATCCTGATGATTTGTATCGTGCGAGACTACATGCCGCCACCGATAAATTGCACTGGGAGAGGATATACATGAGGGTAAGATAACAATAACCAGATTTCTAATGTTTTGTGTGAAAGATTGCGTGGTCGGCTATCCTATCTTTGCCTCTCCCTCAGTGCGGAGGACACCAACTTGTTTGTTTCTCTCGCTTTGGACTGCGTCCAGCTCAATGAAAACAAACTGCGTTGCTGACCGCCGCAATTCGGAATTTTGGCAAAGGATAGGCCAGCCTTATGTACGCAAGTCAGGCAGCAAACAATCTCCCGACGATGGAGCATTGCGAACAAAATTGTTTCACGTGAAACAATCATATTAGCCAAATTATAGCTAATACAAGTAGGAATGAAAGAGTGTCTGCTCTTTTTTGCACTAAATAATGGAAAATATAGTCTGCTGTTACCAGATAAACGAGCTGCGTTCTGCGCTTGGTTGAGCAAAAGTTGTTTTGCGTTTTACATACATTACAAAAAATAAAGGGGCGTTAAAATGATGCAAAAGAAAAAATTAGTCGCACTGCTATTGCTAATCGCCATGTTGTTTACCCTGCTGCCGACAGCGGCAATGGCGGAAACAGAAGCAGCAACAGTCAGTATTACCGCTAGTGAGGGCGCTGCGGTACAGTTGTTTACACAGACCAAAAATTATGTCAGTGAAGAAATAGAGTCAATAGATACTATTAATAATGCGGACGGTACAGTTACCTATCAGTTTGCAACCAATGCTAATAGTTTGACATATCGAATTAGTAAGGAACACTATATCACAAAAGCTGGCAATGTAGATGTAGGTGATCAGCTTACGGTCGTTTATACAGATAATGATTTGTACGCCAATGTAAAACCGACTGTAGAAACATATAAAGAAGCAAATGTATTATTGAACATTAATAAACAAAATCATTTACGATTGCAGCAAGGTGAAACATTCCGTTTGCGGGCTTATCGTAGCTGGCAGATTACTAATAGCGATGTTGGCAATATTATGATTGAGCCGGATTTTCATTATGAAGTATTGTCCGGAGAGGATGTAATCTCTTTAGAGCATGTGATTTCGGGTAATGGAAATGCCACGGGTAATTGGCTGGATATTACAGCCAAACAAGAAGGTACTGCAATTCTTGAAGTGACTTATGATGCGATAGATATTGCAAAGCAAGGTGTTTATGGTGCCTGTAACTCTAAACGTACCGGATTGGTAGTGGTACAAGTGGGCGATACTGCTGATGATGTAGATTTAGGCATTGAATGCTACAGCAGCAATGCGCTTACTTACGATAAAGAACATGCACAGCCTTGGGATAGTGAGTTTGATACACTGTATTTTACAGGCAATGAGGGTGAGTTGCAGTTAAAACCAACTGTGACAACTGGCAGTGCTGTGACCATTAGTAAACTGGAGGTCAGCCATGATAATGGTGGACAGTGGAAAGCGTTGCAAAAGGATAAGGATTCCGAACACTATGTGGCCACTATTGTAGCAGGTAATAATCTGATTCGGGCAACAAAATCGGATTCTACCACACCATCTGCGTATCAGTTGGTGCGTGGTGAAAAAGCAGATGTAAGAGTCTATAACCGTACCAACCCAGGCGAAGCATTGGCAGCAGGCGATAAAGTTTGTGTAATGTTAGATGGGCTGCATATTCCAGTTGGAAAAATGGCTGGAATATATAACCCCGCTATGGCAATGTGGGGGGGAACAGCAACAAATTTATCATACCGGATGGAAGAAGAACGTTTAACCGGAACTGGCACAGAGCAGTATAAGTTTATTACAGATAATAATTTTATAGAATTTACTTTAACGGAAACAGTGAACTTGAAAGAAGGCTATATATTAGGAGGACTATGGGGCTCCGACCCTGGTGCCCATCGAGCCTTAACTGATGAAGGTAATCTGCCTAATTTAGATGCACCTACAGGAGAATATATTCGCAGTATTTTGCCGGATATAACAGTGACCGTTGGGCAGCAGCCATCTGCCAATCGTGCGCCGGAATTAGCTGGTGCTGATTCTGCACAGGAATCCATTGAATTAGGGAAAACATACTTTGCATATGTGAATGAGTTTTTCAAAGATGTTGATCATGATGCACTAACTTATACCGTTTCTGTCAATGGAGCAGCTGCGCAAACTATAAACGCAAACTATGAGTTTAAACCAAATGAAACTGGCGAATACAAGCTAGTGTTCAAAGCCAACGATGGGCAGGCTGATAGTCCTGCTTATACAGTAACTTTAACTGTAACCGACTCCGGATCTTCCGGCGGTGGCGGAGATACTGATGATGACATTTATTTTGATATGGGCGGTCAGCCCATTGCCGGTTACATTACCATGAGCGTTGTGGATAATGCCAAACGGCCGGCCGGCTCCAATAGCCCTGCTGCGTTGGGCACTATCATTGCGTCGGTGAAGGTGCCATATGCCGCTGGTGATACAGTAGCAGGGGTAACATTGCGCTTGCTGAATGCCTACGGTATGAAGGCGGAGTATACAGGCAGTACAACCGGCAATTTCTATTTGGCATCTATTGAGACACCGGATGGTTGGTTAGGCGAATTTGATGCAGGCAGCGGTTCGGGCTGGATGTTTACCTGTGACGGAGTGTTCCCGGAAGTGGGGGCAGCAGATATCCTTGCAGAAACTGCGGATACTGTTTGCTGGAAATATACCAGTGCGTTGGGTGAAGATATTGGCGGCGGCGGTGGTGCCGGCACTGTCAAACCGGAAGACGGCAAAGTGCCTGCGGAACTGCCAACCACCGGCACCGGCGTGACGGACTTGATTGGTTCTATCGGCGCTATTGATAAAAACAGCGGTGAAGTATTGAAAGCTGCTCGTGAAGCCTATGATAAACTGAGTGAGGAAGAAAAGAAACTGGTAGAAAATTATGACCAGCTGGTGGCGGCCGAGCAGGAATATCAGCGGTTAACCAGTCCGCTGCCTTTTGCAGATGTGCCGGAAAAACATTGGGCGCAGGAAGCCATTCATTATATCTACAGCAAAGATTTGATGCGCGGTGTGGATGACAATCAGTTTGCGCCGGAGGCAGAGGTCAACCGGGCTATGCTGGTTACCATGCTGTATCGGTTGGAAGGAACACCAACTGCAACAACAAGCAATTCTTTTGCCGATGTGGCTGATAACAGCTGGTACACCGAGTCCATCTTATGGGCCAGCGCCAATCATCTGGTCAGCGGTTATGGCAAAAATCAGTTTGGACCGGAAGATGGCATAACCAGAGAGCAGCTGGCAGTGGTGTTGCTGCGCTACAGTCAGTATAAAAATTATGACACCAGCAAAACTGCCGATTTAAGCCGTTTTGCTGATGGGGAGCAAATCAGCAGCTGGGCTGCGCCTGCCCTTGCCTGGGCCAATGCAGAAGGCCTGATAACAGGACGGGGCAAAACAACTATGGCGCCGCAAGGCACTG
>USPE01000083.1 GCA_900556545.1 uncultured Peptococcaceae bacterium
GCCCTCCCCGATTGGAACCGGGTTCGGATTATCATTATCTGGTGCGGGCGAGAGGACTTGAACCTCCACGAGATTGCTCCCACTAGAACCTGAATCTAGCGCGTCTGCCAATTCCGCCACGCCCGCTTGT
Source organism: uncultured Peptococcaceae bacterium (assembly GCA_900556545.1). GTDB lineage: Bacteria > Bacillota > Peptococcia > Peptococcales > Peptococcaceae > UBA7185. The sequence goes on from USPE01000083.1 coordinate 131, forward strand.
CGCTGACGACTCTGATATAATAACACTTTTCTACAAAGTGGTCAACCCTTTTTTCTATATTTTTTCAATTTTCTTTACAAATATTATCCGTTCCACTTTGCAGCACTACATGGTGTGCAACAAATTGGAGATGCAATTCATAAACTTTCGGCTGGAAAAAATATTATCGGCTGCATTTTGATATAAATCTTCCCACTCCGCTTTGCGCAGACCGGTTTTATGATAAAATAAATCGGCGCCCAGGCGTTTTCCCCCATCAATCTGATACAGATTAGAAAAATACTGCCCCAATTCCTGCGTAGTCTGATAAATATGCATCATAGCGTAGGCATCCCTGTCCAACTGAAAAGAATAATTAAATATGCTTTCCATACGCCGCAAAGATTGCATCCGTTCTTCTCCTTCTGTTTTGCTGGCCGCCTCACTGATTTCTAATAATTGATACATCGGCGCTGTATAATTATGAAAACGAACAAAATCGTTGCTGCTTACATACTCAATCAGCTCTGAAAGGGACAACCCCAATGGCACGATGATCCCTCGTTCCTCATTGGTAAAGGACAAAAAGGCGGTAGGCAGAAACACATGATGCAGATAGCCTGTCAACGCATCCATAGAAGAAAAATGGATCACATCTTCCAGCAATTTGCGGTGCCCAAAGCTATTATAAATGATGCCTTGAAAAAACATCGACTGCTCTGTTATTTTCTCATTATTAAAAGTCTCCGTCAAATTGCGGTTGCGAATCAGACTTTCCCAATAATAGCTGTTATGATATTTTGGATGCATGCGAACCACTCCCCAACAGGTTTAGTAATTTATTATAACATATTCTGCAATATATTTACACAAAAACTATAGGACTCACACCAGACAATTTCAACCAAAAACAGTGCCTCGCCTCTATACTCCTGAACTGTAAAAACGCAGGAATGATAGTGTAAAATTTTGTGAGAAATCGGGATACATAAATCCGTTTAAGCGGAAAGAAATAAAGGTCTGCCGGACAATATCTGTTGCAGCGTCCACACGCTGCTCTGGACAGCAGCTGCACGTATTTTTGTCGCTTTGGACTTCGTCCAGCTCCATAAAATACGCTTGCCGCAGTCCATCCAGAGGTGGACTTTCTGCAAAGAGATTGTCCTCCCGGTAATTTTGGAGAAATGTTGTGATAGATGGAGTGCTGATAGTAAACTGATTGTACCTTAGGATTGGTCTGCCTTTTTCTTTCTTACAATAAATTTACCCAATCACGCAGGAATGCCTTTATTGACAAAGATATTATTTCCTTTTATAATTTTTAGATAAGTTATTTTTACTGATACTGATTTCTGCTTGAAAGAAGCAGAAAAAAATTTCGATATAAGGAGTTCTGACAATCATGGAACAAAAAAAACGTATCTTAACCGGCGACCGCCCTACCGGCAAGTTGCACATTGGTCATTATGTAGGAAGTCTGCAAAGCCGGGTAGCATTGCAGGATGAATACGAAACTTTTATTTTAATTGCCGACATTCAGGCATTAACCACTCATTTTGAACGGCCGCAGCTTATTCATGACAGTATTTATGAAATTGCTATCGACAACCTGTCCGTTGGCTTGGACCCAACAAAAGTAACATGGGTACAGCAGTCTCATGTGCCAGCCATTGCGGAGCTGACCCAATTCTTTTCTCTGTTAATCAGTGTAAACACACTGCGCCATAACCCAACCATCAAAACAGAAGCAGCCCAGTACGGTTATGATGATCTAACCTATGGTTTCTTAGGCTATCCTGTCAGCCAGTCTGCTGATATCACCTTCTGCAACGCAGACCTGGTGCCGGTTGGGGAAGATCAGCTGCCCCACATGGAAGTAACCCGCAAACTGGTGCGCCGGTTCAATGAAATGTACGCACCTGTGCTGAAAGAGCCAAAACATATGCTGAGCAGCTGTTCTCGCCTGATGGGGCTGGACGGTAATGCCAAAATGGGCAAAAGCTTGGGCAATGCCATTTATTTAGCAGATTCGGCAGATGAGGTAGCACGCAAAGTAAAAACAGCTGTAACTGACCCATCCCGTATCAAAGCAACTGACCCCGGCCATCCGGAGGTTTGTGTAGTAAATAAATATCATCAAACCTTTACTCCGGGCGAATATGATAATATCTGCGATATGTGCCGCAAAGGCACCATCGGCTGCGTAGCCTGCAAAAAGATGCTGACTGCCAGCCTGAATAATCTGTTAGATCCATTCCGTGAAAAACGGGCTTATTACGAAGCACACCGTGATGAAGTGCATGATATCATCAAAACCGGTACTGCCAAAGCCTGTGAAATCGGCAATGAAACGGTACAAAGAGTAAAAGATGCTATGTTCTTAACCGTATAAATTTAAAAACGCCTGTTGCTGTTTGCCTGTCCTTCAGTGTAATGGAGAACTTCGGCAAAAACAACAGGCGTTATTTTTAGCCTTATATTATGTTTTCTAACTCATATTTTAAATTATGATTCACATTACTGCAAAGCGAGAGCATTCCGGTCAGGAATCGCTCTCGTTTTATTTGTTTGATTCACTCTATTTCTTTCGATACAGCTCACCAAATGCAGACCCGCCTAAAATACAAACTGCGCCCAAAATCTGAATCAGGCTCAACTGTTCGTGTAAAAAGACAGCGGAGAAAATCAATGCAGATGCCGGGTCTATATAGCTGCACAATGCAACTGTTTGCCCCGGCAGTTCCTGCATAGAGGAAATATACAGCAGATAAGCGATACCGGTGTGTACAAACCCCACCACAAGCAAAGCAACCAATCCAAACCCCTGCGGTAATACCCAACTGCCTTCATGGGTAACAAAAGCATATACACTCATTACCACTCCGGCAGACACCAGCTGCACCAAGGTTTTCTCTATAGCAGATACGCCTGTAATTCGTTTATTCAGCAATATCAGCGCCGCATAAAAAAGCGCTGCCAGCAAACCAAACAGAAATCCTTTTTGCGGATCCATTCCGCCGCTCTGTGTGCCGTTGACCAGCACCATACCAACAAAAGCTGCTCCAATTCCTGCCAGTTTGCTCCAGGTAAGCCGTTCTCCCAGAAATACCGGTGAAAGAAACAATACGATAACAGGCGCGCAGTAATAAATCAAAGTTGCAACGCTGACAGATGTATATTGATAGGCCAAAAACAAAAACATCCAGTTTAAGCCCATAACAATCCCTGTCAACACTAACATGCCGCCATTTCGTCTGATGGCTTCCCAGTCGGGCCGCCGCCGACTGCCAATCAAAACAGCACATAAAAATAAACTGCCTAATATGGTGCGGGCAGCCACGATTTCACTGCTTGCCAGCGGTATGGCCTGTACAAAAATGCCCACACTGCCGAAAATCAACATTGCGATCATATATCTTGAATATGCACCCATATATTGTTCTCCCCAATCCAAATATCTCAATGATAACCTTTCACTTGTAAGTATTCACCACTATATCAATTATACAAAAGCTTGTCAATCATTCCCGCTTTTTTCCCAGAAAAAAAGAACTGCTGTTGATAACAACACACAGTTCTTCGGCAAACATATTCTATTGGGAGGTGTGCCTTGCACGTCCGTCCGGCTGCAAACAATACGCGCTCACTTTATAAAAACAATCTAAACTGCTCTGTCAAATCCCGGCAACTATCACATTCACTGTTTTAAGATCCGCAATGAAATCAAATACTGACAGACGCACAAGGCACACCTCTTATTTGCTGTATAATTTAAGCTGCTTTCTGCATTGGCACAGAATAATACTGATCGCCTGCCTGCGGTGTAACACCTCTAAACTGCAGCAGCTCGCTGACTGTAACCAGCTGATACCCCTGCGCCTGCAAAGCCGGCACCAGCTCTACCACCGCCTCTGCAGTAGATTCATAAATGTCATGCATTAAAATAATATCTCCATCTTTTACTGTATTCAAAATATGATCTACAACCTTTTGCTTATCCCGCACTTTCCAGTCGCAAGGATCTACCGACCAACCAACCATAATCTTGCCTTCTGCCTTCAGCACTTGCTGCACCTGATCATTCTTGGAACCATATGGTACACGGAACAATTTAATGGCATATTCATGCTGGCTCTGCATTATTTCATCGACAGGGCGAATCTGGGCAATCAATTCGGATTCTGTGGATACTTTTGCCAGATTTTTATGTGCAACGCTGTGGCTGCCAATCTCATTGTGATTATCTAATATATAATCAATGGCGGCCTGGTGACTGCTGACACGATTGCCCAATAAAAAGAAAGTTGCCCTGGCATTGTGGTTTTTTAAAGCATCCACAATGGTCCAGGTATGCTTGGACGGACCATCATCAAAGGTAAGGGCAATCATCGGTTTGTTGGGATCAATGTTATAGGGATTGGTATTTTCTACAACCGGTTCGGTGTTTACTTCCTGCTGTTCCGGCTTTTGTTCTTCCGGTTTTTGCACCTCTGGTTCTTGCTCCAGGATAGGCGTTTGAACGGCGTTACCCACCGATGCTACCTGAATGCTCTCCGGTGCCTGCACCGCACTGCCGAACCAGATTCCTGTGGCAATGGCAAGCACCATCCCTCCACTGCATAACATTCTGATGGAATTGCGTCTTTTTTTCTTTTTAACCAAACTACTGCGGCTCTCTTTGATCGTCATAGGAAAATCCTTTCTTATTCTTTATGATTATCCATCTGTTTTGTGTATTTCAAGCCCTATTGGTTATGATTGATGTATCCAATTCTTTATCTTCTGAATGAATTTATCATACTACAAATAACAACAAAATGCTATTGAATCACACAAAATTTTTCTGGTAATTATCGGCATTACGAAACATTTGCTGCTGTCGTCGCACCGCTTTCTATCAGTTTTATTTCTCTTTACCCATTAGACGTAACAGTGAGCGATTTTGTTTTACAAAATTTCATTTATTTTTTCATAAAATCAAATAAATCGCCACAAAAGGTTCTTACCCATTTTTATTTTTTCTAAAAATAACATGCACAAAAATCACTTTGCGCTCATACATTATACTGAATAAAGCGACCAATCGCTTTGAAAGGAGGAGATGATAAACATGCAGCCAATTACCCAAAACAAAAAGCGGATTAAGGTGCAGCATATTGTAGGCAACGGCACTGCGCAGGTAGATATTGTGCGCAATATTCAACTGCCGGCCCGCGCTCGCAAAATTGTTGACATTCACGCTGAAATCGTAGAATTAGATTATGAAATCATCCCAAATAAGGTCATTGTAAAAGGGGCTCTGCATAAACAGATTTATTATGTAGAAGAAGGGGACTATGTTGTAAAAGAATTTACCATCATGCGGGAAGAGTTTACCGACTTTGTACACATCCATGGCGCCAAACCGGATATGGAAGCCATGCTGGACGGTCATATTTTATTTGTCAACACCAATCCTGCCAACGGTGAGTTTCCTACGGATATGCTGTATCAAGTAGCTGTTCTGGCGGTTGATGTAAAAGTTGTAGAACTGATGACGTTGGATGTTGTTACCGACTGTTACGGTGAAGGCATCAGTGTGCAGAAAGCGCCGTTCTCGGTAGAATGTTTAGTAGGTGCTGCCGATAAGCAGTCCCCCATTTCTGTGGAGCATATGCTGTGCAAGCCTGCCCGCAAAATTTATGATATGGATGCGGTCTGCCGTGATCTGGATTATGAGGTTTTGCCGGGGCGTGTCATTGTGCGAGGTACGTTGCATAAGCAGATTTACTATGTAGATGCCTGTGATGATACGGTGCAGGCCCAATGCTATGACAATGAATTTTCTGTGGTGCTGGATGTTCCGGGCGCCAAACCGGACATGGAAGTGTATACCAAATGCCGCATGGAATTCTGTGAAGCCAAGCTGATGGGGCCGCAGCCATGTAATATGGTAAAAGCCAACTGCATTCTGCAGGTATTTGTGAAGGTTACTGACCTGACCAAAATGAATATTGTGACCAATGTAGAAGGCGCGCTGGTGGATCGCTGCCGTATCCGCATTGAAGACATTATCGGGCGCAAATGCCATCAGGAAAATGTCAACCAGACCATTGATGTCAATGCACCGCTGGATGTGGAAAACATGCTGGTCAAAAATACCAAGAATATGACAGCCTGTGTCCGCAATGTCAGCTACGAAAAGGTATGTAATAAGGTCATCATCAAGGGTATCATTCATGTACAGGTATATTATGTGGCCTGCAACTGCGAGCAGGAACTGCGGGAAACCAGCGCTGATATTCCGTTCACCACAGTTGTCAACTTTGACTGTATCAACGAGGACACCATGATTCGCTGCCGGGAGCGGGTGGAATACACCGACGCCAAAATTGAAGGCGCGCCTTGTGAAACATCCAAAATCCGCGCTGTTGCCATTATGGAAATCTGCGTTTGCGCATTCCAGACCAGAGATTTTATGGTGGTTACCAATGTATGCACCAATGGAACCTGCAATCAGCCGCAGCCAAAACCACAGCCTAAACCTATTCCAAAGCCGGAACCCAAACCAGAGCCAAAACCGGAAGAAGAAGTATGCCCAAAAGGCGGTTATATTTATGAAGTAAAAGCCGGCGACACATTAGCTAAAATTGCCGCAGGTTTCCAGGCCAAGGTTCCTGGCATTACCTGGCAGCAAATTGCCCGTTTTAACAATCTGTATGCCCCTTACACATTGCAAATCGGCCAAATATTGCGCATTCCATGTGTAGCAGGCAAAGGCTGATCATTCCCTTTTATGAAAGGTCGCTGTATCAACTGTTCTGAGTGAAACACAGTGTAGCTATTACATTGCTAAGCCGAAGAATCTAAACACAGGTGCGATTTACTGTAAAGATTCCTCGGCTGCACCCAGCGCAAACCATACAGCAGCCTTTCTTTTTTCTGTCAAAATAAAAGCACTGCCTCTGTTTCTAAATTGCTGAACAAACTGTATTTATATCCAATGAAAAGCAGAACAATGCCCTTCCGCAACAAATAAAAAACAGTCCGTTTTCGTCGGCAGACCCGGCTTAGGCTTCCACTATAATGTCCGCTTCCTGCACAGGAATGACTTTTTGTAAATCAGTCAGGGACAATTCTACCTGATAACCAATTTTGCCGGCGCTGAACATAATGGTTTCATACGCCGCAGCGGTGTTATGTATCACCGTTTTAAACTGTTTTTTCATGCCAATAGGCGAGCATCCGCCATGCACATAACCGGTAAGACCTAACAGTTCTTTTGCCTTTAACATTTCTATTGATTTTTCCCCCACTGCAGCCGCTGCTTTTTTTAAATCCAGTTCTGCCAGCACAGGAACCATAAATACATAATGGGTTTTTGTCTTGCCTGTTGTCACCAATGTTTTAAATGCTCGATTTGGGTCCTGATGCAACGCCTGCGCTACCTCAGCGCCGCTGACCGCACCGGTATCGGCATAGCAATGATGCTGGTAGGCAATCTTTTTTTGATCTAATACACGCATTACATTTGTTTTTATCTCTGACTTTGCAGCCATTTCAATCCCTCTTTTCTGCTGTTTTATGATGTTTTATTATATCATCTGCATCAACATACAGCTACTGCCTGCCAACATAAAATCCTGTATTCTTTTTTAAAAAGCAAAAAATTCTTTTTCTGCAATCGTTTAATCTTGATTATTTCGGTCAACACTATTTTCAGAAAGAGGTGTTGATGATGAT
>USPE01000084.1 GCA_900556545.1 uncultured Peptococcaceae bacterium
ATGATAAATGATGATTTGACTGCTGAGTATAAGGAAAAGGTGATTTATAGCGTATTGGAGTTTGTTTCAAACTTAAATGATAATGTCAGCTATATGTATCTGAATTCCCTAATGGATGAGTTTCACGATGCACAAAATGAGTCGGAAACGATCATGAAAAATGATCAGGGAGAAATTATTTATGTAGGAAAAGCGGTCAATCTGCGCAATCGTGTGCGGTCTTATTTTCGGGAGTTAAAGCCGGAGCAGGCCAAGACAAAAGCATTGGTAAAGCATATTGCCGATTTGGAGTACATTTTGGCGGATAATGAGTTGGAAGCGCTGGTGTTGGAATGCAATCTGATAAAAAAATACAAACCAAAATACAATATCAGTTTGAAAGACGATAAAACCTATCCCTATTTAAAAATTACCAATGAGGATTATCCGCAGGTGCTGGTGACGCGCAAGGTACTGCGGGACGGCGCCCGTTATTTTGGTCCTTATCCCAGTGTCAATGAGCTGCGCAATTCGCTGGAACTGATCCGAAAAATTTTTCCTTTTCGCAGTTGTCGGCAAAAGGTATTTACCAATGATCGTCCTTGTTTAAACGCCCATATTCAAATGTGTTATGCGCCATGTATCGGACGTATCAGCAAAGAAGACTATAACGCCATGATTGATCAGATTGCGTTATTTTTTGAGGGCAAGCAGGATGGCTTGGTAAAACGGCTGCAGCAGGAAATGGAACAGGCAGCGGAAAATTTGCAATTTGAACAGGCTGCTCGTCTGCGGGATCAGCTGCAGGGCATTGAACAGATTATGACGCAGCAAAAGGCGGTATTGGGCAGTGACGGCGATGAAGATGTGATTGCCATGGCGCGGGGACTCAATCAGTGCTGCGTGCAGATATTTTTTATCCGCAATGGTAAAATTGTGGGGCGGGAGAACTATTTTCTGCGGGGTACTGATGACAGCAGCCGCGGAGAAGTGATTACGTCTTTTATGAAACAGTTTTATCTGAACTGTCAGTTTATTCCCCGTAATATTTTGTTAGAAACCGAACTGGAAGAACAGGATATTTTAGAGCAATGGCTGACAGAAAAAAAAGAGAGCCGCGTTTATCTGAAAGTGCCAAAGCGGGGCCAAGCCAAAGAATTGGTGGAGCTGGTAGGGAGAAATGCGCTGGAAGCGCTGACCAAGCAAGAGTTGGAAGATTCCTATCAGCAGCAGCGCACTACAGGAGCGCTGGAGCAGCTGCAGCAAATGTTAGGATTGCCCCGGCTGCCTCAACGGATGGAGTGTTATGATATTTCCAATACCCAGGGGACCGAAAGTGTGGCGTCTATGGTGGTGTTTGTGGATGGCAAGCCCAAAAAAGATCAGTATCGCCGTTTTAAAATAAAAACAGTGGAAGGCGCTAACGATTATGCCAGCTTGCGGGAAGTGCTGCTGCGCAGATTCCGCCGCGGATTGGAAGAACAGGCCGATGAAAATACAGAAGGAAAGTTTCACATTTTGCCTGACATGATTATGATGGACGGCGGACGGGGACAGGTGAATATCGCTCTGCAGGTGCTGCAGGAACTGGATATTCCTGTCTGCGGTATGGTTAAAGATAATCACCACCGCACCAGGGGATTGTATTATCAAAATGAGGAAATTTCTATCGATACACAGTCTGAACCTTTTTTATTGATTACTCGTATGCAGGATGAGGCCCATCGGTTTGCCATTACATATCATCGCAGTTTGCGGGGAAAACGGAATCTGACCAGCATTTTAGATGATATTCCCGGTGTGGGAGAAAAACGAAAAAAGAATCTGCTGAAGCATTTCGGCTCGTTTACAAAAATCAGAGAAGCGTCTGTAGAACAGTTGGCGGAAGCAGACGGCATCAGCAAAGCGGTTGCAGAAGAAATTTATACCTATCTGCGCACCCATCAGGATTTACAGGCCAGATTAAATGGGCGCAAGAAGGGATAACATAAGTGGGTATCATTATCGGATAGAATTTTTCAGAGATGGATTCACTGACAAGGATAATTTGCTGGAAAGGCAGAAACAATTTATTGAAGGAGTGAGATAAAAATGAAGCACTTGATAGTAAAAGTTTTAATCAATGCAGCGGCATTGATGTTTACTTCAAATCTGATTGACGGGATTTATGTAGATGGCTTTGGCTCGGTATTGGTCGCAGCTATTATCTTAGGGATTGTCAATGCCATTATCCGGCCGCTGTTATTGATTTTAACATTGCCGTTAAATGTATTGACATTGGGTTTATTAACCTTTGTCATCAATGGATTCATGTTAAAACTGGCGGCAGCCGTTGTGGGCGGATTTGATATTGTTGGAATGTGGCCGGCCATTGTCGGCGCGCTTGTATTGTCGGTAGTCAGCACTGTGCTGAATTGGCTGGTGGATTAGTATGGGATATCGACTGATTGCAGCCGATTTGGACCGGACGTTGCTGCAAAGTGACGGAACCCTTTCTTCCTTTACGCAAGATGTGATAAGGCAGTGCATGAAAGCCGGTGTTGGTTTTACTTTTGCAACAGGGCGTATGTATTGCTCCGCGCTGCCCTTTGCCCGTAAGCTGCAGTTAGATCTGCCGCTGATCACCTATCAGGGTGCGTTGTTAAAAGATGTACCAGGCAATGTGATGCACGCGCTGCATTTGCCCCGGGAGATTGCCCAATCTGTGGAAGAAATTTTGCGTAAAAGCGGCTTGCATTATAATATTTATGCCGATGAAACAATGTATTTTTCCACATTTGCGCCCCGGTTTTTAGACTATGCCCGTCATATTGGCGTAAAGCCCATAGCGGTTCCCAAAGCATTGGGCGATATCGCAGTCACGCAGTTTGGTGTATTTGCCGACCCGGAGCCCATTGCCCAATTACAGCAAGTAATTCAGCAGCAATTTGGCGATGATCTGCACACCGTTGTGACCAATGGCCGTTTTTTAGAAATTTGTCATCCCATGGTCTGCAAAAGCTATGGTCTGGATCAGTTAGTCAAGCATTTGGGCATTGATCCATCGGATGTGGTGGCGATTGGTGATAATCATAATGATTTGGATATGCTGCGGTATGCCGGGTTGGGTGTGGCTGTGGAAAATGCCATACCGGCTGCTAAGGCTGCTGCGGATCGATTGACCGCTTCTAATGATGAAGATGGCGTGGCAAAGCTGATTCAGGAGCTTGTATTATCGTGAAAGGACTATAAAAGGAATTTGCGGTATTCGGAGATAAGTAAAAAAATAAACTGATATAAAAAGTTGAGAGCCGACGCTAAGGGACATGATAAATGTATCTTAGCAGTCGGCTCAATTTTTTTGTATTGTTTTGATGCAGTCGTTATCAAGTATATGAAGGATATAAAACAAAAACTGGTTTATGATAACTTGTTGTTTTTTGCATGTCGTTTATGCTGCAGCAGCTGCCACAGTGTTCCTTCTGAAATAATCAGACCCAGCAATGTAAGCCCCATACCGCACAGTGCGATGGGAGTAATTTGTTCCTGTAAAATAAGCGCTGATGTGATGACGGTGATTACAGGAATGAGATAAATATAAATAGCAGTTTTGACTGCGCCCAGCATTGCCACAGCTGCGTTCCAGCTGGCAAAGCAGCAGGCAGAAGCGCCTACGCCTAAAAATAAAATATTCATCAAATTCTGCGGCAGGATGATTTGCTGCCATTGGGGCTGAAAATCCATAAAAAACAGGGCAGGCACCATAAAAATCAGACCGTATAAAAATATATGACGGGTGGTTTGCAGCACCGAATGACCATAACTGCCGATTTTTCTTGTTAAAATGGTATAAAGTGACCAAACAATAGCTGCAGCTGCGGCAAGCAAATCTCCGGCAGGATTAAACTGCAGGGCCTGTCCATTAAAGCTGATGCAGGCAATGCCGCCGATGGCCAGTAAAAAGCCAAGAAAAAAACGGGGCTGCAGCGGCTGTCCCGGATTGATGACACGGCTGAACAGAGCAGTAAAAAAGGGACTGATGGCTACAATCACGCCGACATTGGAAGCCATGGTAAGCGTTAAAGCGACATTTTCAAATAAGAAATACAGGGTAACGCCGCAGATCCCTGCCAGCATAAAATAAATCTCCTGCTTTTTATGCTTTAAGCGCAGAGGATGGGGACAGACGATAGACAAACACACAAACCCCAGTAAAAAACGGATAAAAAGAATTTCAATGGGGCTGAAGCTTTCCAGTAAAATTTTTGTGGAAATAAATGTAGTGCCCCAGATGGCGACGGTAACCAGGGCGATCAAATGGCCGATGGATTGCTGCTTCATAGCTGTAAGACTCCTTGTAAAAAATGTTCATAGATAGTTTAACACAAATCAGAAAAAATAGTGGGCAAAATATTGAAATATTTTTTATGATTGGGGTGTTGTTAAAGAAAAACGGTTTTGTCATGGGAGGTTTGCAGAGTAGGGGTAGAAGTGTGTTTGCCTGTATGAGTAGTTGTAGTTTATTTGAGTATATTTTTGTTATAACGTGGGCAGCAAAAAACAGACTTGCAGAAATTGCAGGTCTGTTTTTTTGCTTTGTGTAATTTTTGGGAAGCATTTTTTAGAATGCCAGTTTAAATGCATCTGTCTGGCTGAATGGCAGTGTATATTCCTGGAATCCTGCAGCGTAAGGTGCAATTTCGTATTTTTGGAAATAGAAGGTTAAGCCTTCTTCACTGAGATAATAGCCGTATGCTTTATTGGCAATTGCTTCTTGCAGATAGGTTTCTGCTTCCGGATAGAAGGTGTCCGGCTCTGCTTTGATACGGGCAGAGAAACCATCAAAGATGATTTGCTCAATTTGTTTTTGATCGCCGTTTAAGATATCAGACAGCGTTAAAGATTTGCCGGTGGTCATATCATAAACAGCAGAATCCCGTAATGTATTGGGATGAGCGCCGCCGGTATTTATCGTATTTTCAAACAATACAGAGAAGTACTTGTCCTGGTTGTAGGTAACTGCAAATCGTTCTTCTGTGGTCCAGAAACGGTTATTTTCTTCGGTAACGTCAGCCAATAAGTCGTTTGCTTCGGTTTGAAATGCAACTGCGCGGGCATGGGCAGCTGCTTCCCATTGTTTATTTAATTGGGAGAAAATGGTACTGTCGGCATCGGCCCGGTAAATCAGCTGCGGATAGGCCATATCCACTGAGATACGGTCTTTGGATTCTTTAAAATGTTTTGTTGTATATTTATAATCTCCCTGGGTTGGCGCTGTGATAGAAATGAGTTGGGTATCTGCATTCCAGACTGCCTGTGCATCCAGAGCCTCAGATACGGAACGTAATGGAACCATGACATGTCCGTTTATGATTTGTGCAGGTACATCCAGCTGTATGGTTTTGTCATTGCTGTACAGAGTATTGTCACCAACGGCAAGAGAAACATAGTCCAACTCTTTGCGGGCAAGTACGCTTTGATCGTCGGCATTCCATGTTACGTCGCAGTCCAATGCTTCAAAAATAGCGCGCATCGGCACCAGCGTGCGGGATTCCACGATAACAGGCGGTTGTTCCAGCTGCAGCGTTTGCCCGTTTACGGATACAGCCGGTGCTGCCAAAGCGCTGCCTGCGCTGGCGGTTAAAATTGCTGCGGTTGCGATTCCAATAATGAGATTCTTTTTCATAGTCAACATCCTTTCCTTTTTGTGTCATACGTTGTATCAACATTCTTATTATATTAGACGGGGCAGGACAGAAAAAGTTTGATAAAAGCAAGAAGTTTTTAGAAAATTTTTGGCAGTGTTTATCTAATCTTTTTATGTGGGGGCTGCAACCTCTGTGAAAGGCTGGATTTGCGCTGCCTTTCTGATCTAAAAAAAGAGCATGCTCAATTTTGAAAAATTTTTCTAAAAGTTGTTGCACGCAACATCTAACGATAGGAATACAGCTTATAATAGCAATATCGAAAGGAGCTCTAAAGAAGATAAAGTAAGGACAGATATCTGCTATAAGAATCAAAAACAAAAATGATAAAAGATGAACAAAAAAAGGGGATTCGATTATGGGCGGAAAGGCAAAATCACAGACAGTGTTCTGGATTCACTCGTTAATCATGGTACTGCTGATGTGCAGCGGCTGGTTCTTGCCGGAGGGTGAGATTATTACAGAATATGGTATCCGTATTGCAATGATTTTTTTAGGTAGTGTTTGGGGTTGGATTTTTGTAGGGCTTGTCTGGCCTAGTTTACTCTCAATGCTATTCTTAGTGTTGGCAGGTATGGGAACGGCTAAAGAGGTTGTAGGGCAAGGTTTTGGCAGTGAAATTATTTTGTTGGTTATCTTTTTCTCCATTTTCACCAAATGGCTGGAAGATATCGGTTTAACAAATACAATGGCCAAATGGCTGCTCAGTAGAAAATTTTTAGTAGGAAAACCGTATGTATTCATTTTCATGTTATTTTTAGTCACGTTTATCTGCGGTTTCTTTGTAGGTATTTATGCAACCATTTTCCTGATGTGGGGGATCTGTTATCGACTTCTGGTTAGTTTGGGTTATGAAAAAAGAAGTAAAGAAACTACCTTCATTTTGTTGGGTGTTGCTTATGTGAGCATCATGGGTATGACGGTGAAACCCTGGTCGCCATGGTCTCTGATGGGTGTAAAAGGATTGGTGACTGCTACCGGCATTAACGTAGAATTTTTACCATACAGCTCTTTTATGATACTTATATCTTTGGTTAGTACGTTATTGTTTATGTTGTTTGGTAAGTTTATTGTAAGAATTGATGTCAGCAAGCTGAAAAATGCAAATCAAACTGCTTTAGCAAAAGATATTCAAGTAACTAAAGAACAAAAATTAGGATCAGTATTATTAGCATTTTTGTTGGTTGCATTATATATCCCAACTGTTTTGCCGGATGGATTGCTGAAAACCATATTACAGGCTCAGAGTTCAACAGGGGTTGCAATATTATTGATTATTATTTTATGTGTGGTGCGGTTTGATGGAAAACCGGCATTAAATTTTGCAGAAGTTGCAAAAGAATCTGTTCCGTGGAGTATGATTTGTTTGCTGGCTGCTGTGGGGCCTTTAGGAACGGCGCTGATGTCCAATGACGCTGGTATCACCAAAGCAATTTTAGCAAGTTTAAAACCGATTTTGGCTGGTCAGAGTCCAATGATTCTATATATTTTAACTATTATTGTAGCTTGTATATTAACCCAGTTTATGAATAATACCATTTTGCTGGTGGTGATGACTCCCATGTTATGTACCATCAGTGGTATGGTAGGGGCAAATCCGGTACTGATTGCAGCGATTTTAATTTTTGGTCTGACCGCTGCTCTGGCAACTCCGGGTGCCAGTTCCCGCGCCGGTTTGGTATTTGGCAACAGCGAATGGATTGACTTAAAGCAAGCATATGTACAGGCAGTGTTATCCGTTGTGGCAGTAGCGCTTGCATTGATGATTGTAGGGATTCCGGTAGGTATGTTCTTGTTTTAATTAAGAAACAGGGATATCAAAATATAATTTGTTGACAAAAGTTGAGTATGACTTTTTTATGAAAAAGGAGGATGTTGTTATGTCTAGCAACAAAGTATTCGTCATCGGGTTAGATGGTATGGACCCAAGCCTGACCAACAAATTCTTAAAAGAAGGCATTCTGCCAAATGTACAAAAATTTATTGAACGGGGTTCTACCA